>DAOVZQ010000492.1 GCA_030635025.1 bacterium | reverse complement strand
TGACGGTGATTTCCTGGCCACCCGCGGCGCAGAGATCGTTTTCGAAACCGCAAGATTCTACGCCTCGAGGGCAACCTGGAGCCAGGCGGATCGGCGATACGAGTACCGAGACGTCGGCTGCCCGGACCAGTACCACACCATCGCTCACAACAATGCCTTCATCAATCGCATGGCCAAGTGGAACCTCGAGTACGCGATCAAGCTGGCGGGGCAAGAACGGACCGCAGAGACCAGGGCGCGGATCGGTCTGGATGACGCCGAGGTCCGTCGTTTCAAGGAGATCCTCGGGGACATATTCGTACCGACCTGGAACGAGGACGGCGTCATCCCGCAACACGACGGCTTCTTCGAGCTGTCCGAGGAGATGATCGCCATTAACGAGAGGAATTGCAGCCATGCCCAGGCAATCAAGCAACCAGATGTCATCCTGCTCTTCAAGTACTTCCCGGACGAGTATCCGCAGGAGATCCAGCGATCAAACTGGCGCTACTACGAGAAGCGGAGCCACCACGGTTCGTCGTTGAGCGTCACGGGACTGGCCCTGTCGGCGGCCCAGATGGGTCTGACGAAGGAATCCCTCAATTATATGGGACCCAGCGCCAGAGCCGACCTTGACCGCTTCAGGCCGGATACCGCCCTTGGAGTTCACCTCGCCGGCTACGCCGTGCTGTGGGAGACGCTTGTCGCCGGGTACGCCGGCTTTCGTTCGTCGCCTGACGGGGTACAATTCAATCCCGGACTCCCCGCGGGTTGGCGGTTCCTTCGATTCAGCATCCTGTGGCGCGGTCGTCGCTTTGTGGTGGATGTTCAGCCGACATGTTTGACAATCACGGCGGACGGAGCTAACAGCACGCCGGCACCCGTAGTCGTCTGTGGGACGCGCAGAGACATAGAGCCCGACGGAACCGTGAGGTGGGATTTGCACGATGTCTGACGAGCTTGCCATAACCTTCCTCGGACACTTCTGCGTGGATGACATATACGATTATGGAGATGAGACGGCGAGGACTGTTCCTGGCAGTGCGGTTCGCGCGGGGGCGCTGGTATCTTCGCGTCTCGGTTTCACAACGCGGGCCATTGTCCGTCTGGACCCTGCCGATCAGGCGTTGCTCGCACCGCTTCGGGACCGGGGGGTGGCATGCACCGTGGTACCTGCCGACCACACCACGCGGATGATTCTTCGCCACCCATCGCCGGACCCGGATGTCCGCACCATGCACCAGAGCGCGAATGCCGGCTTCTTCCGGCAAAGCGACCTCCCCACCGATGGCGGCCCGATATTCCATCTGGCCGGAATTACCGATCGCGAGTTCAGCATGGATTTCGTTGAGACCGTCACGAGGATGCGGGGTGACGGTTGGACGCAATGTCTGAGCGTTGATCTCCAGTCATTTGTCCGGCAAGTGCGTCCGGACGGTACTATCACTCTCGGTGATGTGCCCGGCAAAGAGGCGCTCTGCGCCAGGATGGATGTCATCAAGCTCGACATTGTCGAGGCACAGACGCTCACGGGCTCGCACGATCCGGCTGAAGCCCTTGGCATCATGCGATCGTGGACGCGGGCAGAGATTGTCTTGACACGGCATGACGGTGTGTACCTTGCCGATGACCGGTCTGTCGGGGCGTTCGTGCCGTTCACCAATCGGACTCTCGTCGGCCGTACCGGCCGCGGGGACACGGTGATCGCTGCCTACCTGTGCCGGCGCCAGACTCATTGCGCCCGCGACAGCCTGAGATTCGCCGCGGCAGCGGCCTCAATCAAGATGGAGACCAACGGTGGGTTTGATGTGGGCGTTGCAGAGGTCGAGCATCGAATGAACTGACCCCAAGTCGATCGCCGGTGGCGGCGATCACCGGTCCCAGAAACTCCGATCCGGCCGGCGTCTCTCTGCCGTGAGGGCGTAGGTCCACGCTATCCGCGATGGGTCCTCGGTTGACATTCTCCAGTCCATGAGCTTCAGACGGTACTGCTGGACAATCTCTCTGTATTCGGGATCCTCCGCTCGATTGCGTAGCTCGCCGGGATCTTTCTCAAGGTCGAACAGGACATCGGGCAAACCGTTGAAGTGCCAGTACTTGATTCGCCTGTCGCGAATCATCCAACCGCGGCAGTGACTCGGGGCCAGTCCAAGATTGGCGCCCATTTGGTAACACCTGAAGTCCCAGTCGGCGTGGACCTCGTCTCGCCAATCTGGCGGCACCTCACCGTGAATCCACGGTAGAAGACTCCTTCCCTGGAGCCCGGGGGCAAGGGGTGCCCCTGCGGAATCCAGGAGCGAGGGCAATGCGTCGATGGATTCAACAAAGGCATCGCACACGGTCCCTCGCGTTGAGTCTGCCGCCGGCCGCGGGTCGTACCAGAGGAAGGGGACACGATGGGCCTCGTCGTAGAACATCTCCTTGTTCTGCAGCCAGTGGTCGCCCAGGTACTCACCGTGATCTGAGGTGAAGAGGATGATCGTGTTGTGGCCTTGTCCGGTCGACTCGAGTTCATCCATCACGCGACCGATGTGGGTGTCGAGTTGGGAAATG
>DAOVZQ010000158.1 GCA_030635025.1 bacterium | reverse complement strand
CGCCTGCTCCTGGCCGCGCCCGAGGCGCCGGAAACGACGGACCGCATCGCCCCCTGGAGACGGGAACCCCTCGATGCGAACCGCATCGGTGACGAGCAGGCCGTCTTCGCCGACGAGCCTCGCGCGCGTCCGGTCCATGGATCAAGCCGCCCGTTGACGTCGGTGACCTACTCCGCTTTGAGAAATTACCGGGCCTGTCCTTATCGGTTCCTGCTGGAGAACGGCTTCGGGCTTCGTGAGGACAAGCGGATCCTAGACGGGCTGCGCAAGAAGGATTACGGAACCATCGCCCACGAAGCGCTCCGGCGCTTCCTGGCCGACGACGGCCCGGGCGAAGCCGCCCTGCGTCGAGCCGATCGGCCGGCGGCCCTCGAAGCCCTGGGCAACGATGTGGGACTCGCCTTCGAGGCCGAGGTCGACCATCAGTCCCAGCGCCGCCTATGGGCTGCAACGCTCCTGGCGGTTGGGCCGGAGATCATCGACGCCGAAATCGATCGCGCGCGACGCTGGCGCGTGGTTGCGCGTGAATCCGGTTTCGAGTTCACCCTGGCCGAGTTGCAGACGTGGCTCGAGACGGACGGGGGGTCGTCATCCCCCCTCCCGAGCGGGATCGCCGGGATCATCTTCAAGGGTCGCCTGGATCGCGTGGATCTGTCCGACGACGGCGCCGAGGTCCGCGTCGTCGATTACAAGACGGGCAGCACACCGTCGGCCCGGACGATCGTTACCGGCGAAGATCTGCAGCTGTCGGTCTACGCCCTGGCCGTCAAGCTCGGCAAGGTGGATGGAGTCCCCGCGAACGCGACCCTCAGCGGCGCGTTCTTCAGTCTGAAGAAAGGCACGATCGGATACGCGCGCTCACGGCCCCATCTGGAAGCCGACCATGATCTGGCCCGTGACGCCGCAACCATACTGGAAAGCGTCGCCGCCATGGCGGATCGCACACAGGCCTTCGACCTGATCCCAGTGGACGTCGATCCTGATCATCCCAAGGCTCCGTGCCGCTGGTGCGCCTGGCGTGCCGTCTGTCGCGTGGATGAGACGAAGGAGGCGACATCGTGACCGAAGACAGTCGCGAACGCGTCTCGCGCGAAGCCGGTGCAATCCAGCGACAGGCCGCCGATCCGTCCCGGTCGATCACCCTGCGGGCCTCGGCCGGATCGGGCAAGACCAAGGTTCTGGTGGACAGGATCCTGCGTCTGCTCCTGGTCAAGACACGCCTCAAGAGCGTCGTCGCGCTGACCTTCACGCGCAAGGCGGCCGTCGAAATCCGGGAGCGTCTGCGTGATCGTCTCGGCGAGTTGGCCCGACTGAAACGGGACGGCCTCGTCTCGGAACTCAATCGCCTGCTGGGCCGCCCGCCCACCGCCGCCGAACTCGAACGCGCCGCACTGGTCTATGAGGAAGTCCTCGAGGATTCCACGGGACTGCTCATCGGCACCATCCACACGTTCTGCACGACGCTGCTACGCCGTTTCGCGGACGAAGCCGGACTGGACCCATCGTTCAAGGTGATCGAAAACACGGACGAGTTGTGGGACGAGGCCTTGACGCGTCTCGAATCCGAAGTGAGTCGCGAACCCGGTGGACCGGCGGACCTCGCGGCCGTCGCCAGCGACCCCACCTCGATGCGTACGGCCCTGCGCGGCGTCGAGTCCGTACGCCTGGAACTCGATCGCTGGTGCGACCGCATCGCCGAAAACCGAGACCTCGCGGAAACACCCCTCTATCGGGCAGACCTCCTGGACGACCTCGTGGCGGACCTGGCCGAGCGTCTCTTTGCGCATTCACCCCTGTCCGAAATCGCGACGCCGGGACTGGAAGACCTGCGCGAACTCGCCCGCACCGCCGCGGTCGCATACGCCGAGACAAGCCTGAACGCGATTCTGGAGACACAGCCCGTCGATGACCGGAAAAAGCTCGCCGCCGAACTGGACAAGCGGCGTCTCGCCGTACAGGCCGCGTCCGATGCCCTGGCCAACGGCGACGCGGTGGAGCCGGCCCTGGATATCCTGTTCAAGGCCGTTCTGACCAAGGAGGGCGGCCCCCGAAAAACCCGCAGCGGCGCACGCAAGGAAGAGATCAAGGCGGCGCGGATCGCCGTCATCGAGGACACCGCCGCGCCGATCCAGGCGTTGCTGCAACTCCGCCTGTCGGTCGATCTGTACCGGATCAACGTCCGGCTGCTTCGCTACCGCCTGAGGGCCCTCGATCACTACACCCGCCTCAAGCAACGGGATCGCTGTCTGGACTACCACGACCTCGAGCGGCTGGCCTGGCGACTGGTACGCGATCCGGAACTCGGTGACTGGATCCTCTATCGCCTCGACGCCCGGCTCGACCACCTGCTCGTCGACGAGTTCCAGGACACCAACCGCAACCAATGGGAAATGCTGCGCCCCTTCGCCGAGGAGTTCGTTTCCGGTGCAGCCGAGGACGGCCGCCCCCGCTCGGCGTTCTTCGTGGGCGACGTCAAGCAGTCCATCTACGGCTTCCGCGGTGCGCGACCGGCCATCTTCGGCGAAGTCGAGGAGTGGCTCGTCCGTATGACGGAACAGCCGGCCCTGACGCTACCCGCCAATTTCCGCAGCCTGCCGGCCGTCGTCGAAACGGTGGGCGTGCTGTTCCAGAGCGCGCCCTTGTCGGACCTGTTGCCGGGGCCCCAGGAGGTCGAGGCCGCCCGGCAGATGCCCTACAGAAACGACGGCCCCGGCGAGGTCCTGATCACCGACCCCGTCTCCGCGGACGACGACGACCCGCAGGCCGAGGCGGCCGTCAGGGCCGTCCGCACCGTGCGTCGAATCGTCACCGAGTCGACCGTGCTCGAAGGCGACGACCGTCGCCCCGCCCGCTACGGTGACATTCTGTTGCTCTCGCGCACACGCACGCATTTGGCCGCCTATGAGAGTGCGTTCCGCGACGCGGGTATTCCCATCGTCCCCGCCGGACGCGGGGCGCTGGCCCGCAGTCGCGAGATTCGCGACATCCTCCAGCTATTACGCTGGCTCGTCTTCCCGTCCGACGACGCGGCCCTGGCCGGCGTCCTGCGTTCGCCCCTGTTCCGCTGCGACGAAGCGACCTTCCAGTCGCTTCTGACCGCACGCCTGTCCGGCGGCGGTGGCCGTGGAGCCCTATGGTTGGCCCTGCTCGACGTGGAACCGTCCTCGTCGTTGCGGCCTGTACGCGACCGCCTCAAAGGCTGGATGAAGAAGGTGGGCAACGAATCGGTCCACCGGTTGATGAGACGAATATTCCGCGAGGGCGACGCCCCGGACCGCTTCGCCGCCGCCCTGGGCGACCAGGCCCGCTACAACCTGCTTCGCCTCCACGACCTGGCCCTGTCCTATGGTCAGAGTGCGTTTCCGACCCTGCGGGGTTTCGTGGCCGAGATCGAACGGGCCGAAATTCGGGAAGACGAAGAAGAGGCCGTCCTGCCCGATACCGACATGGGACGCGTGCGCATGATGACCATCCACAGCGCCAAGGGCCTCGAGGCCCCCTTCGTCCTTGTGGTGGATTATGCGGATCCCATGGCCCGTGAAACGGACAGGATCGTATTGCCGGCTCCCCACGACGCAAGCCGTCCCGACGACGAGTCGGGACCTCTGGTGATCGGTCTGCGCAAGGGACACAGGACTGGAGACGGCCCGATCGCGGACGCGGCGCGCCAAGCCCTGAAGGAAATCAGAAGCGAAGGGGCCAACCTCCTCTACGTGGCCATGACGCGCGCCCGTGACGGACTAACGTTGATAGGTGCCGCCTCGAACCGAAACCGGGAAGCGCCCAGTTTCGCTGGCTGGCTCGCATCGGGCCCGCGCCCCCTCGATCCGCCCCCGGACTGGATGCTGGCCGATTCCGGTCCTGTGGATTCCACCGATGCCTGCGTCCCGATAACCGACATCGATCCCATATGGGAACCCTGCGGTTGGGCCCCGCTTATCGAGCTCGCTTCGCCTTCGACCCAGGACGCGCCTCCTGCGGACGCGGATCAGGGCGGAAGTCGATCCGATACGATCGATCGCGACGACGCTCTGGCCCACGGCACCGAGATGCACGATTGGCTCGAACGGGCAACGGAAACCGGGGCCATGCCGCCCGGCCAAGGTCCAGCCCACGAGGAAGCCCGCGCCGTCTTCGAAAACCCCGATCACGACTGGATCTTCCGTCCCTCCACCGGTGACGCCTACAGCGAAGCGCCGGTAGTCGCCCGGAACGGCCGCACCGCGTCCGGGATCGAGAAGCGCATCGTCGGCACGGTGGATCGCCTGTTGCTGACCGACGACGAGATTATCGTAATCGACTACAAGACCAACCGTGTCGCCGACGACCGGCTAGACGCCCTGGTCGCCCACTACCGTCCTCAGATGGAAATGTACTGGGATGCACTTTCGGCGACCCGGCCGGGCCGCCCCGTAAGACTCGTTCTGCTCTTCACCGCTCTGGAGGGCGACTCGGGACCCGGGCGGACCGTCACCCTGGTATGATCACCGCCGCTCCCTCGAAGCACCCATGTCTCAGATCGTCCAGCGCCTCGTTGGCCTGTTCCAGAGGATAGGCCGTAACCTTGGTGCGGACCGGCACCCGGGGAGCGACGGCCAGGAATTCCTCCCCATCCTTCCGCGTGAGATTGGCCACTGACTTCACCGAGCGTTCCATCCAGAGATCGGCGTACGGGAAGGCGGGAATATCACTCATGTGGATGCCCGCACACACCACCACGCCGCCCTTGTCCACCGCCCGCAGCGCGGCGGGCACCAGCGAACCGACCGGCGCGAAGATGATCGCCGCGTCCAGGGGGTGCGGCGCTGGCGCGTCCGACGAGCCGGCCCACACGGCGCCCAGCGAGCGCGCGAAGTCACGGCTCTTCTCGTCGTCCGGCCGCGTAAATGCGTACACCTCGCGGCCCTCCCATACGGCCACCTGGGCAATGATGTGGGCGGCGGCGCCGAACCCATACAGACCGATACGACGGGCGTCGCCGCACATGCGATAGGCGCGCCAGCCGATCAGGCCGGCGCAGAGCAGGGGCGCGGCCTGGAGGTCGGAATAATCGTCGGGCAAGGAAAAGGCGAAACGGGCGTCGGCCGCACAGAACTCGGCGAAGCCGCCGTGACGCTGGTAGCCGGTGTAGACCGCTTCGTCGCAGAGATTTTCGCGACCGGACCCACAAAACCGGCACCCGCCGCAACTGCCCCCGAGCCAAGGGACGCCCACGCGGTCGCCAAAGGCGAAGCCGGTCACGTCCCGCCCCACGGCGTCCACGCGGCCGACGATCTGATGGCCGGGCACCAGGGGCAGGATCGGTTCGGTAAGCTCACCGTCGACCACATGCAGATCGGTGCGACAGACGCCACAAGCGCCGACGCGGATAAGCAGTTCATGGGGAGCGGGTTCGGGAATAGAAATGTCCACGAGCCGGAGCGACTCGCCTGGCGTGTTCAGCATCATGGCGCGCATGTAGACGTCCTCCTACGGCTCCGGATCGTTCACACCGGAACTACAGGACATCTTGGTGCAAGGGTGAGGGGAACACAACCCTCGGTCAATGAGCACACGCATCCACCTGATGGGATGACCCATGCAAGACCAGGATCCAGACAAGCCGGCCTAGGCCAGCTTGTCCAGACCGTGGAACATGGCATCCTGGGGAAACTGCGCGTCACCGGACAGTTTGGGCTCGGGCGGATAAGTCGCCTCCCAGCCTGACGGCGGCACCGGCGGCAGAATTCCCTCGATCGAGAACTGCAGACTACTGGCAAGCTTGGTTATGGCATCAAGCATACCATTGGAAACGAAGCCCGCTTCGGTCGTGGAACTGCTAGACACTTTTTCATGGATGGCCGCGAGGTCTTCCTTGAACTGCAGTTCAGCGGCTTTCACTTCTTCATTGGACAGTTCGCTGATCTCGGATTGTTCGCGAATCTCGGCAACCTTGTCTTGCGTGGACTTCTCGAAGCTGTTGAGCATCTGCCCCAGCTGCGATTGGCCCTGCTCTTCGTGTCCGGCCGCCCCCTGGCCCGACGTCTTTTCCGCTTCCGGCATTACGTTGACGTTTCCGACTTGCGCTTCCTGAGGAGTTGCGATCTCCTTGGATTGCTGTGCCGGCGATGTCGTAATTTGGGGTCTGACCCCGAGCGCTTCAATGGCCATGATGGTCTCCTTTCAGCCATTCGACCCGGCGAGCACCTTCCTTGGCGACTCACTCTATATATCGGCTGCAACTGGTAAAAACTTGAGCAGTTTTTTGGATTATAATTGTCATTGTTTACATGCGGTTACGATAGGGTGCCTCAACGGAAACGCCCGGGATCATATGATTCACTATGATTTTCGTGAAAAATGGGTGCGTGAAAATTCAAGGCCCCAAGGGGAGCTTCAGGCCCACGGGAAGATGATCGCTCAGATTAGTCTCGTATTGGTTCCAGCCGGACTGCAGGTAGT
>DAOVZQ010000288.1 GCA_030635025.1 bacterium | reverse complement strand
GCCGTCCGCACCGTTCGCCTCAACAAACGCAGCACAGCCGGATGCAGCGGTTGATACAGATACGATACGCGGCTGTTGAGCCGGTCCATGGCCAGCGTATACTGGATCAGGTCGTTGGTGCCCACGCTGAAGAAATCACACTCGTTCGCCAGTTGGTCGGCGACCATGACGGCCGCGGGCGTTTCGATCATGATGCCAACCTCGAGATCCGGATCGTGGTCCAGCCCCTCGCGATCCAGTTCCTCGCAACACTCCCGACAGATGGCCCGCGCCTCTCGCAGTTCCTCCAGACCGGTGATCATGGGAAACATGAGCCTGGAAGGTCCGAGGGCGCCCGCACGATATATGGCCCTCAACTGGGCCTTGAGAAGGGGTCGGTTGGCCAACAGGAATCGAATCCCCCGCCAGCCCAGGAACGGATTGGATTCCTTGCGCGCCCCCAGGTAGCGCTGAACCTTGTCCCCCCCCACGTCGAGAGTCCGGAAGAGGACCGGGCGACCGGCCATGCGCGTCATGATGTCGGCATAGACCGCCAGCTGCTCCGCTTCGTTCGGGATCGTGCCGTGTTGGAAGTAGATGTATTCGGTGCGCAGCAGACCGATACCTTCCGCCCCGAAGTCCAGGGCCTTGTCCACTTCGACCGGCATTTCGATGTTCACCATCAAGTTGATGGTCTGGCCGTCCGGCGTCACGGCGGGCAGGTCGCGCAGATGGCCCAGCTTGGCGGCAACGTGGCTCTGCATGCGAGCCAGATCCCGGAAACGGGCAACGGTTTCATCGTCGGGTTCGACGATGATCTCCCCGCGATTACCGTCGACGGCAAGCAACTCTCCGTCAGCCAACTCTGCAATGACGGTCCCCAGGCCCACGACAGCCGGCACGCCCAGTGAACGGGCCAGGATCGCCACATGGCTGGTGCGGCTTCCCACACCCAGTACGAAGGCCTCAACGTTGTGCGAACCGATGGTTGCGGTATCGGACGGAGCCAGATCGTCGGCCGCCACTATGCTGGACGTCTCTGGGCTCGCAACGGATTTGCCGGAGGCTCCGGTCAGGATGCGCAGAACGCGGTCAGCCACGTCCCGCAAGTCATAGGTACGTTCTTGCAGATACGGGTCGTCGATGTCCCGGAACTGACGGATCACTTCGCGCACGGCGTCGTTGAAGGCCGCCTCGGCGTTGAGGGCTTCATTGGCGATAAGGTCGCGGGCACGATCGACAACGATCTCGTCCTCGAGAATCAGCAGGTGACTCTCCATGATGGCCGACTCGGCGGGGCCCAGGTCACGGGCCAGGCTCTCGACCAGACGCTGAATCTGTTTACGTGCCTCAGCGAGAGCGGAATCCAGACGTACACCTTCGGCATCGACGGCGTCGGCGGCGAGTTCGCGCCGGACAATATCAGGCGTCTCGCGTGCAATGACGTGCACGCGAGCGACGGCGTAGCCGGGAGACGCGGCGATTCCGCTCAGCACGCGCAAGAAGTCACCCCTCGTGGATCTCGTTGTGGGCCAGTTCGACTTCGATCAGGTGAACGAGCGCTTTGGTGGCCTCCGTCTCGTCCAGGCCCTCGACCTCCAGGTCGACGACACTGCCGTGATCGGCGGCCAGACTGGCCAGCCCCATGATGCTCTTTGCGTTGGCGGCGCGACCGTTGAAACGAACCGTCACGTCCGACTCGAAGGTCTTGGCCAACTTGACGATCCGGCCTGCGGCGCGGAGATGGAAGCCGACCGGATCGGCGACTTTAGCCTTGGCTGTTCTCAAGGAACCGCTCCTTTTCCAAGCCCGGCGTTCTGCTCGAGGCAGAGCCGTAATTTACAGGTAGGTCATGAGCACGGCCAAGGGCAGTAGAAGCAACAGCTTCACCTCTCCCGGCCAGCGTCGCCTCATGGCGATGGATAAACCGAGCGCCAGGGCTGCACACAACAAGAGACGACGTTCGCCCTCGCTCCGCAACACGATGTCCAGCCGGGCAGCGTACAGTCCGGCCAGAACGCCCGTCAAAAAAGCTCCCGCACGTTTCGCTGTCAAGATGGCGCGATGCCATCCCGGTGCGGCCAACAGATCGGCAATGTCGAGTCCGAGGTCGTAACCCCATGCAAGGGCCCGTAATCGCGCCACGAACTGGAACGCGGTGAAGGCGCCCATAATCGCCAACGGAATCACATACGACCCCCACAGGGCCGTGACGGAGGCCAAAACGAGCAGCGCCGGCTGCAATCCCAGCCAGAAGAACTGGTCGCCCAGCGACGCCAACGCCCGGCCGAGGGTGTTCTTGAAGCCGTGGACCAACGGGAGCAGGTCCTCGTCTCCGCTGCGGTTCTCCTCCTCCAACCTCAACAGGCCGCCCACCACCAGGTTGGCATAATACGGGTTGGTGTTGAAGTACTCGTAGTGCCGCCGGCAGAACCGGCGTCCCTCGGCGGGACTCAGTCCCGACCGCTTCAGCCAAGGCAGCAGCGTGAAGAGCAGACCGAGATTCTGCATGCGCTGCGGATTCCAGGATCCCTGTAGGCACAGACTCCTCAGAAATGTTCGCCAGAGGCACCGCAGATCCAACGACATCCTGTTTCGGGGAGCGGTCATGATCCACTCCCGCCAGCCAGGGTCCAGACAGCGGCCAAGGCAATGATGAATCCGGCTCCGAGCCACATCAGGCCGCGACGACTTCCGTACAGCTCGCCCAGTGTCCCCACAGCCAGGGCCGGCGTCAACCAGGGCAACATGCCTACCGCGACGCACAGCCGGTCGGGCAACACGTCAAACAGGGGCAACCAGATCCTCGTGGCCAGGACGGCCCAGATCAGCGGGCTCACCCCCCCCCGGACAGCGGCGATCATCAGGCACCGCTTATGGGCTCGCTCGAGTTGTTCGTATCGTCCGTCCTGCAGACCACGCAATCCGCCGAGCATCAATCGATAGTGAAGCCGACTCTCCCACCGGACCGCACGATCCCCTGCCAGGCTTCCCAGGGCCGCGGCCATGAGGAGCCAGCCGAGCCGTTCGGTTCCCGGTCCGGTGATGGTAAACGGTGCTGTCACCTGCCAATCCGCAATCGCCGCCGCTGCGATGAGACCGAGCACCGGCGTCACCTTTTCGCCCGTAAAGGGCTGTCCGATGGGCAGATTTCCCACTGCCAAAAGCTGCATAGGCAGTCCCAGGGCTAGCCCCAGGGCAGGGTCGCCCCATATCAGACCGGCCAGGATGCCCGCGGGCAGTGGTTGGCTGAACCAGGTCTGGGCTACGGCGGTCTCATCGAGCGTGAGCAACGCGCCGAGCATCACCGTCATGATCAAGGCCGGCCAAGGGAAGCCGGGATCGACGACGACGGTTGCCGTCAAGAGCATCACAGGACCTGCTCCATGTTCGCCAGAAGATCAGCGTCCAACATCACGGCCCTACCTCCGGGAACCGTCTGCGCCGAAAGGCGAACACCCTGCTCGTCCAGAGCGCGCATGGCGTTGAGATCACCGCGATCCACGTAGACGAATTCCAGCAGTTCGCTCTTGCCCTTTACATAGTGCATTCCGCCCACGTTTACTTCGCCCAGGGCCAGGCCCCGGTCGTGCAGGTCCCTCATGTCGGCCGGCGAGCCCACCAGCAGGATCACATCCTCCCCGTTCGCGGCGCCGTTATCGTCACTCAACAGACGAACGGTCGCTTCACGGTCCAAAACCGAAACCTGCATTTCGGGGGGCACCGAACTCGCGTAGACACGGCTCTGCCAGGGATCGGCGGCGATCCGGTCATTGCAGAGGATAATACGGTCCGGCCGCAACTTGCGGCTCCAGCCCACGATTACCTGTCCGTGAATGAAACGATCATCGATCCGCGCTAGAACCAGCGGCATAGACGTTCAGTCCTCCTGGCCCGGGCTCAAGACACTGATGGCCTCGCGGCCCTTTTCGACCAAACGCCGCGAGAGCTCCCCCGCCTCCATGGTGTCGCGCCAGGTGACGAAGTCCAGCAGCATCGCCAGGTTCACGCCGGTTATGATCAGGGCCGGCTCCCCCTCGGCCACGGCGATCTGGGCCGCGTTCGCACAGCTCCCGCCAAAATCGTCGATGAATAGCAGCGAGATTCCGCTCCCCCGGTCCGGTGGCGACGTAAGATGCTGTCTAATCTCGATCGTCAGATCCTGAACCGACTTGCCGCTGTTGGTCAACGCCGTGAAGCCCTCGACCGGTCCGAGAATCATCTCCACCACGCGGACCAGTTCGCGACCGACGTCGCCGTGGGTGATCACAAGAGCGTCGATCATCTCAGCTCCTATTCCCTGTCAGATCGCAGATAGCGGTTGAGCTGTTTGCCCGACCGCAGCGTTTCCATGATGCGCCGGTTGAGATCCTGGGCGGAGTCGATGCCGTAGACCCGCAGCATGGAATCCAGGGCGATGACTTCCGCAATCACCGTAATGTTCTTGCCCGGCACGATG
>DAOVZQ010000418.1 GCA_030635025.1 bacterium | reverse complement strand
GTCCCGGGACGGTTTTTCCGAGCCGTTGCTGGATCGTCTCGACCAGACCCTGGAACGGAATCGTCAGGCGATTCTCTACTACAACCGCCGCGGCTACGCCCGTGTCATGCAGTGCGCCTCCTGCGGCGAGGCCGTGCCCTGTCCCAATTGCGACATCGGCCTGACGGTGCACCTGCGTCCCCGGCGACTGCTCTGCCACTATTGCGGGTATGCGCGGCCCACACCCACGGCGTGTCCGTCCTGCGACGGCTCGGAGTTCCTGCCCGCCGGAGGGGGGACCGAAAAGCTGCAGCTGGCCCTGGAAGCCCATTTCCCGGAGGCGCGCATCCTGCGCCTGGACCAGGACACGACCCGCACGCGCGGCAGTCACGCCCGTATCCTCGCTTCGTTCGCCAGGGGGGAGGTGGATATCCTCGTGGGGACGCAGATGGTCGCCAAGGGACATCATTTCCCGGGTGTGGACCTGGTGGGTGTGCTGTCTGCCGACGACGGTGTTTCCCTGCCCGATTTCCGTGCGCACGAGCGGGCTTTCCAGTTACTGACCCAGGTGGCCGGCCGTACGGGACGGGAAGATGTGGGGACAGTGATCTTCCAGACCTGGCAGCCGGACCATCCGGTCGTTCAGCACGCGGCCGCCCAGGATCCGCACACGTTCGCCGACGACGAGTTGGAGATCCGCTCGCTCGTGGGATATCCCCCTTACCGGCGTATGCTTCGCCTCGCCTTGACCGGACGACGGTTGGGGGATGTGGAGACCGCGGCTGACGACCTGGCGAGTTTGATCCGGGGGGGATTGCGTAATCCGGATATCGACGTCTTGGGACCGGCGCCCGGTGTCTTTTCGAGGCTGCACGATCGATATCGCTATCAGCTGCTGCTCAAGGGCCGTCTGTCCAATGCGGAAAAGGGCTGGTTGGCCGACTGCGCCCGACGGTTGAGCGCGCGGACGCGTGATCTCGACATCATGCTGGATATAGATCCGGTTGGACTATGGTAGGCAATACGCAAACAAACAGAAGGTAACATCAAAAAGCACTCAGGTTATCCTGTCAACATACCGATATATTTAGTATAATGATGAGTCCAACTGTTCGAAACCCTTCCCGCTGGGGTTTAAGCGATCTGACCGTCTTTCAAATCACAGGTCAACGACACACCGAAAGGATCGGGATGTATTTCTCCACCCGCGTTCTCACGACTTCGCGGACATCACGTTGCGTGGCAGGCTTGCTGGTCGGACTGCTGCTGGTCGCCGTCGCGCCGGCTCTGGCCGACCAGGATCCGCAGGCGGATCAACGCACTTTCGGTTTCATGACGTCACCGGATCATGATCGGGAATACTCGGAGAGGCTACGCCTGCTGCCGACAGACAAGGCGGACCTGCCCCAGTCGTTCAGCTGGGAAGGACAGATGACCATCGCCAAGAGTCAGGGCACCTGCGGTTCCTGCTGGGCCTTCGCTGCTTTGGGACAGATCGAGGCGCACCTGAATATTTTTTACGGCCAGAAACTCGACATGTCCGAGCAACAGGGAATCAACTGTAATCCCTACGGCGCCGATTGCGACGGCGGCTGGGCCTCCGCAGTCTACAACGTGGCCATGACGTACGGCATGATCCGCGAAGACGCCATGGGCTATGCCTCGGCCGACGAGGGCGTTTGTGAGCAGGGCGACTTCCTGCCCTTCACCTACATCAACGACTGGTACTACGTCACGCCCACCGTCGAACAGATCAAGACGGCGCTGCTCGACGGCCCCGTCTGCTCGTCCATGGATGCGGAAGGTCCCTTCGAGGACTACACGACCGGTTGTTTCTCCTACCCGGGTGGTCCCTACACCAACCACCTCATCGTGATCATCGGCTGGGACGACCGGAGCTGCGACGGCAACGGCGCCTGGATCTGCAAGAACTCGTGGGGCACGGATTTCGGCGACTTCGGCCTGTTCACCATTCAGTACGGGGCGTCCCTGATCGGGACCAACGTGACTCAGATCGAGCTCGACATTCCCGGGGTGGATGTTTCGCTCACGTCACCCAGTGAGTCCAACGTCCTGTATGCCGACGACGTGATCGACATCGAATGGGCGACCCAGGGAGACCCTTGTTCCACCGTGGACATCTGGTTCGGCGCTGACGGAATGCTCGACACCCAGATCGCGGACGGGATCGCCAACGACGGCTCCTTCACCTGGACCGTCCCCAATTTCACGACCGACAACATGCGGCTCTGCGTCGTGGCCGATGGGAGTACACGCAACGGTTTCGACATCTCGGACCGGTTCTCGATGATCGGACACAAGACCGTGTACGTTTCCGCGCTCGGCAGCAACACGTATCCCTACGGCACGCCGGCCGAGGCGGCGCACGACATCAACGACGCGCTGGGCGCCTGCGCGGGCCGCGACAGCGTGCTCGTGGCCGGCGGCGACTACTTCGGATCGGTCGGCATCTCCGGCACGACATGGTTGGTCGGTGGCTGGGATCCCACGTTCACCACCCGCGATTCGCGGGCGACGCCCACACGCATCCAGTCGGCAACGTCGGGCATGGTCTTCGTGGACGCGCTCGAGGGATACGTGGGTGTGATGGGGGTGGAGTTCTACGATTGTACGGGCACTTCTGGCAGTACGCCGGCCATGGGGCTCCATGGTGGCGGCATCTTCAGCAGCGGCTCCTCGCCGGTGATCAGGGATTGCATCTTCACAAACAACAGCGCCGATCCCTACGGCGGTTTCGGTGTTGGTGGCGCGATCGTGGCGTATGACGGGAGCCCGAGTATCGAGACCTGTACCTTCACGGGGAGTCTCGCGGACCTGGGCGGGGCCGTGGCCCTGTTCGATCCGATCGACGCGATGATTTCGGGCTGCGAGTTCCAGGGCAACGTCTGTACCGGGACGACCAGCGATAAAATGGGCGCTGCGATCTATGTGCAGGGCGGCAGCCTGGAACTCGTCGACAACATTTTCGAAGGTAACGGAACCACCTCCACGGGTGGGGCGATCTACGCCGAGAACACGGCCCTGATCATGACCGACAATCATTTCACCGGCAACCAGGCCCTGGCCAGGGGGGGCGCGCTCACGATCACGGGTGGCACGGCGATTTTGACCGGCGGTTCGTTGACCGGAAACGTCTCGACGACCATGGACGGCGGCGCCCTTTTCGCTGCCGATGGTGTCGACGTGACCCTGCGCAACGTGCTGCTTTCCGCAAACACATCGCCGAGCATCGGATCGGCGATCTCGCTCAATTCCGTCGGCGTGATCTCGGTCG
>DAOVZQ010000171.1 GCA_030635025.1 bacterium | reverse complement strand
CCTGGTTGACCGAAGCGTTGCTTGCCGCACGCGAACACCTGGGACTGCAGGGCAGCGAATGGCAGGCCTCCCCGCCGACGGTGAACCGCAAAGGCAAGTTCATATCGATACTGTCTCGCAACGAGCGTCCTGAATGGATTGTGAAGATCCCGCTCAATCCGGAATGCCTGTCCGGGATGGAAAACGCTCACCGGATTCTGGGGAAATTGTCGGGCCGGCTGGCCGACGACGACTTACTGGCGAGCCTGCTGCCCGGTGACCTGTCGCGCCTGGAGTTCGAGGGTGTTCCTCTGTTCCTGGAGACCCTCTGCCGAGGCCGTCCCTGGTCGACACACCGGGACAATCAGCCCCGCATATTCGATACAAACCTGCCGGCCCTGTTCGCCCGTATGCTGGACCTGGATGTCGCCGAACTCGATCTCCCTACACCGGCACTCGATACGACCGGCAAGGTGACTTGTCTGATCAACCTACTGCAAGCCCACGCCCCCGAACTGACCGGTGTCATGTCCACCGCCGGTGACCGTTTGACCACGGCCTCGCAGGGCCGCCCCCTCCGGCTGCGCAAGGGCGACATGACCCTGAGCAACATATTCCTCGAAGGAACACGAGTCTCCGGACTGATCGACTGGGACGAGGCCGAAGTATCCGCCACACCCTTGGCCGCGTATGCGGATTTCATATTTTCCTGGCTCTGGCAGAGGGAAGGGATGCAGCGGTCGGTTTCACTCGCCGTGCTCGTTGACGGCGATCTTGACCGGATGCCGCGAACCCTGTCCGTGAGGGAAACCCTTGCGGAACTGAACCACACGGCCGACGACCTGGCCACGGCCGCCCTGGCTTCTTGGATTGATCACGCCTACCACGAGCTCAAACACCCGGTATTCCGCTATCGAGCCGACCGCGTACGGGCGCTGCTGACGGGCCCCTGCGGATCACTGGCCAAACTGTGGCGTTGACGAGCGTGGATCAGACAAGACGGGAGGCGTAGACGTCCAGATAGGCGTCGGTCATGCTCTGCAGGGTATATCCCTCGCGTTGTTCGGCGGCCGAGGCACGACCGAGCCGGGACACGAGGTCCGGATCCGCCGACAGACGCGCCACGGACTGAACGATGCCCCGCACGTCGCCCACATCGACCAGCAAACCCGTCTCCTCGTCGCGTAACACCTCCGCCAACCCCCCGACTCGCGAAGCGATGACCGGAGTGCCGAACGACATGGCCTCCAGAAGCGTGTAGGGCAGACCCTCGTGAAGTGAGGGCATCACCAAGGCATCGAGATGAGCCAACCAGTCGTAGACGTCGCGGCGGAAGCCATGGAAACGGACACGGTCATCGATTCCCATGGCTACGGCGTCCCGTTCCAATTCCGCCGCCATGGGGCCGGTCCCGATCACGTGAAGCCGGACCCGATCGGGCACGTCGTCACTCGACAGGGCTTGCAAGGCATAACCGATACCCTTGATCGCGGAGATCCGCCCCACGATCCCCACGTTGAAGCACTCGGGCGACAGTTCGGCGGGACGTGAGGTCGTCGAGCGATCCAACGGGTCGATGCCGTTGTTCACGACCTGGCGTGCAAGCCCCCGATGAGGGCGGCTGAAGCGCGACATGATATCAGAGGTGACATAACAGACGGCGGCGCCGGCCCGGCGTGTGGCCCAGGCGTCGAGCCGTCGGTTCAAGCGAGTCTTCAAACGATGCACCATGCCGCCGCCCGGCTCGGGAAGGCCGTGCTCGGTCTTGACGACCGGCACGCCCAGACCGCTACCGGCCACGGCGGCCGTGATCATGGCGCGATAGCCGTGTACGTGCAGAACGGTGCTGCCTGTACTCGAGACCAGATCGATCAGATTGCGTGCGGCACCGGAATCGTAGCGATGACGTGACGGCAATATTTCGGTTCGAATACCGGCCTCGCGAGCGCGCGCCGCCAATTCACGGTCGTGGAACAGGGCAAGAACGGGCGGATGGTCACAGAGCCCGTGCAGGCGCTTGCACAGTCCGAGCAATTGCGTCTCGACGCCTCCGAAGAGTTCTCCGGGCGCCAACATGATCACCCGTGTTTCAACCGGGCGCCTCATCCGGACGATCCGCCGGACAAGAGTGCTCGCACCTGCAATTCGAATTGCGTCAGCTCATTGGCGAATACCGTCTCGAACCTGTCCTTGCCGGCCGACAAACCGGACTCGTCGTGTGTCATGAGACGAGCCGCCGCAACCGCCGCGATCAGGCTGTCGGTCCGATGCTCCGTATAGACGGCGCAGGTCCCGAAACATTCACGAAGCGTGTCGGTATCCGAAAGGACGGTTCCACGCGAGGCGCCGACGGATTCGTACGCGCCACAGACAAGACAGTCGGTGTCCTCGGTCAGCACGACGACCACCTCGGCCCGGCTCAGCACACGCCGGTATTCGACGAAGGGCATGAAGCCCGGCAGACGGATGCGCGGGTTCTCCCTCACCTCATGCGGCACTCTGGTCCGGTTGGGATTACCGCTGATCACCACGTCGAGATCCAGCGAGTCGACGATCCCACGCGCGGCCTGGAACATCAGGTCGACAGGCTCGTCGGTGTCGAAACTGCATACGAAAAAGACGTAGGGGCCCTCCCCCGATCGAGCCGATTCTGCGCGGCACGCCTCGTCCTCTCCCTGCCAATCCGTAAGCGGATCGCGAAGCACGGCGACCGAGTCGTTCAACCGCGCGGCATATGACAACAGCGTCTCGTTGGTTACCACCAACAAATCCGCATGCCCGAGCAGGAACCGTTTGAACGCCGCCAAGGGTCGGGCGCGAACGCCGTCGGCCTCCTTCTTGAGGGCCTTGTTGTGGCAGTCACAGATCAGCGTCACGCGTCGATGACGCACGACAAGCTTGTAGAGAACACAGACGAGCATCAGCAGGTAGGAAAAATGCAGAAAGACCAAGCCCGGCCTCTCTCGCAGCAAAACGCCCAGCGTCCAGACAGGACCGATCAGATTTCTCTGTAGGGGACGATGATCATCGAATACACGAACGTGCATTCCCCCCAGGGCTTCGACGAGACTGCGGGTTCTGCGGTGTTCATGCCAGGTGATCCAGAGCGTGCGTTCCGGCCAGGGCATACCGGCGGGCCCTTCCTTAGCTGTGAGAAGGTTGACCCGGTTCTCCGGGTGGGCCGGGGTCGGGATCCCCGAATTCACCCAGCTCGATGGCGTATCCGGAGGAAATAGTCCCGTCTTCGTCGATGATGTACAGGTAGACCTGTTCGCCGGATGTGAACTGCACTGTTCTCAAGGGCACTTCGATACGCGTGGAGCCCCACTCCGCTGCGACCTGGATTTCGCGACGGGTACAGGCCGCGTAGGTCGATGCGTTGCCCAGTTCCACCCTGGCCCGTGTCGTGGCGATATAGACGTCATCAAAGAAGGAACGGACATGGGTCAGATTCTCGAAACCCTGGAACATGTGGCCGATGCGCAGATCCTCGACAAACTGGCCGCCCTCCACGTCGCAGAGGTTGATCCCGGTTTCGTTGCGCTTCTCCTGCAGGTTGTACCAGGTAATGATATGACCGTCGTTCTGAGCGGCGGTATCCTCGTAGTCCAGCCAGAACTCCCAGCGTCCCCAACTGTAGTTGGAGTTGTAATAACGGGGGGCATCGTACCAGTAGAAGATATCCGCCGGTGTAGCCTGGAGCATGGTGGCGAATGAATTCTGTCCGGCGGGAATCATAAAGGGCATGAACTGCTGCTGTTCGCTGCCGTTGTTGGAATTGGCCGGCCCGAAAGTGTAGAGCTGCTTGTGATTCATGTTGGACGGTGCGTCGTTTTCGCTGGGATCATGGTATCGCATGTACGTGAGATACATCGTGTTGTAGGGACCCTCGGATGCCCAGCCGAAAGCATTGATCGAATAGCCGCTCCAACCCGGCTCCCTCCAGGCCACCTTGGCGCTCAGTCCACCGGAATAGGCCTGCATGGTGCTGTAGGACGGATAAGGCGTGTTGCTGCTGGGATGCTGGAAGGACCAAGTCGGACCGATTTCGGGATCGCTCAGGGTGTTGCCGTTGCCCCCGGTTTCGAAATCGTCCCAACTGATCACTTGCGGGGCGGTACCAAAAGACGTGCCGTTGATAAAGAGGGTATCACCGTCGATGAACTCGCCTTCGACGGTCTGTATGGTCGGCTGTGCAACGGCAAAGGTCGCCAATGCAAGAACCAGGACCAAGAATGCATGCATTCTCATCGTTTTTCCGAACAACAACCGCAGGGTCATCTCCCTGTCTCCCTTGACGTTAAGAATCACGGCCCAGGACTCAAGTCCGACCGCGATGCACACAGTAGCATATTGCATGCCGTCGTAGCCAGTTCATCCAGATAATTACGTACCGTCCAACTGAGACGACAAATTCACGATCAGTCGTTCCATCTGGTGTGAGATCCACAGGGATGAAAAGGCGATGCCGGCAATGAACCACCAGTACACCTCGTAAAGGTCCATTCCAAAGAGGCCCAGCACAAGTCTAATATACAGAAAGCCGGCCGTTGCCAATACGACCGCTCGCATGAAGCGCAGGTCGTTGTTTATGGACTCCAGCCCTTTGCGAAATCCCCGTGGAGCATCCGCAACGCCCCGAGCCGTCTTGCCGAGCAGCTTGGAAAGACGAACAAAACGCCGTTCCGCATAATGCAGGGCTCGAAGCATGGCGAAGATCAGGAAGACGAAGACCGCCAGCCCCTGCAGTCCCAGGTTGGTGGCCACTTCCAGGTAGAGGTTGTGGGTATCCTGTTTGCGTCCGAACTGTTTCATGCGCACCGCCGGGAACGAGGCCACGCCCACGCCCGCCGGATTGTCGAGCAGGATCTGCCAGGCGTCCTCCAGGATGACGATCCTCATCTCCTTGGAATGACCTTCAGCCTCCTCGCCGCCGATACTCTTGAAACGATCCACGTACTGATCGGGAATGATCGGCAGTGCCGCGACCGATACGGCCGCGGCGATCAACAGCCACCGCAGCTTGTTCGCCGAGGTTATCCACCAATAGAGCATGAAGCTGAAGAAGCCCACGTATGTGGTGCGAGATCCCGAGTAGAGCATGCAGATACCCGCCGTCAGCAGGGGCGGCACGAGCATCAACTTATACGACCAACCCCTGATCACCGGGAACAGGAAAACCACGAACGGGATGATGCCGATCGCGACGCCACCCAAACTGTTGGGATGGGCATAAATCGGCACCGCGCCGTGCAGGCGCATCACACCCTGGTTTTCCCATATGAGGCCGCCGCTGAGCGCTCCTCGGGCCGCTTCCTGCGTTACGTAGAAACACGCAAAGAGAAACGCGGCCAGAAACAGTCTCATGGCTCGGGGCGATCTGATCAACACCACCATGAAGAACGTGAGCATAGCGAATTTGATGACCCGATCGACGAAGATCGTACCGGCCAGATCCTGGTTCGCCGCAAATGGGATCTCCACGAGCATCGCGGCAAAGAGAAGCGCAATGCCTACCAATACGTTCTTGGCGGGTGGGAGCTTGGCGAACTTCAACGGATGAGCCGACACGATGAAGGCGCAACCCACGAGCACGACCAGCCCCAGCACGAACTCGACTCTGAGGGTCTTGAAGATGTCTCGCCGCGCACCCCACTGCATGTAACGGGCTACCACAAAGACCAGAAACGTCGCCATGACGAACAGCGGCGCCTCCCAATGGTGTGGGAGACGCACTTTGCCATATGTAGAGCCTTGCATCATGCAGACGTCAACATCCTTGTCGGATCCGGTCCCGTTACAGTCCCGCCACGGCGGTGTCGAGGAAGGTCACGAAAGCCGACGCGGCCTTCGCGTTGCCCTTGTCGCTGGGATGGCTGTCCCGGCCGCCACCGGTCGGATAGGCCGACCAGTTGCCCTGTCCCGCGGTCAGGATGTCGTAATAGTCGAAGACCACGACGTTGGGCAGTTCGTATCCGGCCAGCCAACCGGCTTCGCCATCGACGAGCCAGGTATTGAAATCTCGGGCATAATCCGCGGCGGTCGGCTCGGAGCCCAGAGCCCCTTTGAGCCTGTCCTTGAGCCCCTT
>DAOVZQ010000121.1 GCA_030635025.1 bacterium | reverse complement strand
CATGAGGGGTTCACCCTTCAAACCAGGATCTCCTTCAGGGCTTCGATGCACCGTGCGTTTTCCTCGGGAAGCCCCACGCTGATTCGGATGGCGCCATCCCCCAGGCCGAAGGCGCTCATGGGGCGTACGATGACTCCCTTGGCCAGCAGCTGCTTGGTCAGTTCGTTGGCGTTGCCGTCGCAGCGGACCAGAATGAAGTTGGTCTGCGAAGGCGTGATTTCCAGGCCGAGGGCCTTCAGTTCGGCAGAGAGAGAGTCGAGCCATTCGCGGTTTCGTTGGGCTCGGGCCTTGGTTTCCGCCTTTTCCCGGACCACGGCCAGGGCGGCCGCCTGGGACAGTGAATTGACGTTGAACGGTTCGCGGGTCTTGTGCAGTTCCGCGATCAGATCGGGATGGGCGACGGCATAGCCCACCCGCAGGCCGGCCAGCGAATGGATCTTCGAGAAGGTACGGGCGATCACCAGATTCGGATGGGCATCCATCATGGGAATGGTCTGCGGGTAGTCGGTCGCGGTCACGTATTCGTAATAGGCTTCGTCGACCAGGACGATGACGGTGTCCGGGATCGCGGCCATGAAGGTCTCGAACTCCGCGGCCGTATTGTACGTGCCGGTAGGATTGTTCGGGTTGCAGACGATGACCAGCTTGGTGTGCTCGTCCACGGCGGCGGCCATGGCCGGCAGGTCGTGGCGGTCGTCGCCGTCCAGCGGGATCATACGGCCCGTTTCGAAGTGCACACCGCAAGTCAGGGGGTAGACGATGAAGCTCGGATGCGCGAAGACGACGTTTTCGCCGGGCGACACGAGCGCCCGGATGAACATGTCGATGACCTCGTTGGACCCGTTGCCGAAGAGCAGGCATTCCGGTGCGACACCCAGATCGTGGGCCACGGCCTGGGTCAGTTCGTAGCATGCGGCGTCCGGGTAGCGATTCAATTCCAGGGCGGCGTTTTGGACGGCATCGATCACCGAGGGAAGTGGCCCCTCGGGATTCTCATTGCTGGCCAGCTTGACGACGCTGTCCAGCCCCAACTCGCGTTTCACTTCGCTTATGGGCTTGCCCGGGCTGTAGGGTCGCGTGGCAAGAATCCCCGGTCTGAAAAGCTCTTTGAAGTCCATGGGCCCTCCCTGTAGAAATCAAGTCTCACACTTAGTCGGTAAGTCCCGCTTTGCGGCGCAAGGCGGTCGATTCGTCCGTGTCGAGTTCCCTGAAAGCTCCGGGTTTCAGGCTGCCCAGATCCAGCCCCCCCACCGACGTCCGATGCAGCCCGACCACCCGAACACCGACCACCATGAACATGCGCCGTACCTGGCGGTTGCGGCCTTCGTGGATCGCGATCTCCCAACGACGCCCGTCCTGATCCAGCCGCCGTAATCTTGCCTCCAGGCAAGGGCGTCCGTCCAGCGTGATTTCGCCCTTGCGGATTTTCGTTTCGCCATCCGCAGGCAGGGGGCGGTTGAGTTGGACTTCGTAAATTTTCCAGACCTCGCTCAGCGGACGGCACAACGCCTGGTGCAAGGGGCCGTCGTTGCTCCAAATGAGTAATCCGCTGGTGTCGGCGTCAAGGCGCCCGATCGGAACCGTACCCGGAGGCAGGTCGGCGCGGGATGCGTACAGGTCGAGGCAGGGTGTGCGACCCTGCGGGCGGAGCGACGTGATGACGCCTACGGGCTTATGGAAGGCAAAGATGCGCCAGACTTCGGGCCAGATCGCCCGCTCGCCGTCGAACTCGACGATATCCTTTACGGGGTCCACGCGGCGCCCGAGATCGGTGATCCGTTCACCGTTGATCTTGACGCGGCCGTCCCGGATCAGCCCCTCCACGGAACGACGCGAGCCTAGACCGGCGCGCGCCAGAAACCTGTTCAAGCGGATCGATTCGGCTTCAGGCGGTTGGCTCATCAGCCGGCTCTTCGTCAGGGGCCTGCTCAAGATCATCGGACGGGATGTCTTGAGACGTGTCGGGTTCCGTATCGTCGGCCGCTGGATCCTCTTCGCGGCTCATGATTATGATCTCGTCACCGCGGATCGCGACCGTTTCGAAATCGTCGTCGGAGACGGTCTCCCCCAGCTGCTCGGCGAATTTCTTGATCTCGTCCCGATTGCTGATGATGCCCTCGAGCTCGGGCAGGCCGGGCAACTGGTGCAGCCCTTTCAGCCCCATGTAATTGAGGAACTCGCGTGTCGTACCGTAGAGGATTGGATTGCCGACGGACTCGGATCGGCCGGCGACCGTGATCAGGTTACGCTCGGTGAGGGTCGACAGGACGCCGCTGACCTGCACGCCGCGGATCTCCTCTATCTCGATGCGGGTGACAGGCTGACGATAGGTGATGATGGCCAGAACCTCGAGCGCGGCCTGGGACAGACGTACGTAACGACGCCCGCGGTACAGCTTCTGGATCAGGGGGGCGTATTCGGGTCGAGATGCCAACTGCCATCCCCCCCCGAATTCCACGATGGTGAAGGCCCGGTCCTGCGTCTCGTACTCTGTGTTGAGCTCATCGATCGCAGCGCGCAGCGCCTTGCCGTCAGCCTCACGGAAAACGGTTTTTAGACGCCCGACGGTCAGGGGCGTGTCGGTGGCGAACAAGAGAGCTTCCAGATCCTGCTTCAAGACTCCATGCCTTCCTCGGCGGTTGGTGCGGCCGTCGCCGGCTCGCTGCCGCGGACCCAGATAGGTCCGTTGGTTTCGGTCTGTAGGATACGTATCAGGCCCTTCTTGGCAAGCTCCAGGATAGCCATGAACGTGACCACGACCTCCATCTTGATCGAATCATCGCTGAAGAGCTCGTCGAAGCGAACCGTTTCCTCGGCTTCGAGGCGGGCCCGGATGAGCTTCACCTTCTCGATGACCGTAAAGATCTCGCGCTGCACGTTGTGCACCGCATCCTTGGTCACGCGGTCGAAGATCTGCGACAGGGCGTTGAGCAGTTCATACATGTTGAGACGGAGTTCAGGCGGCGCCGTGTTCTCCTTCATGAACGGATAGCGCTGGTCCCGGATGTGAACCCGGCTGCGGTCCTGCTCGCGTGTCTGGAGTTGCTGGGCCATTTCCTTGTAGCGCTTGTACTCCAGGAGTCGGCGCACCAGTTCCGCGCGCGGATCCTCCTCGTCGAACTCTTCGTCGGCCTGTTGCACGGGCAGAAGCAGGCGGGCCTTGATGCGCATGAGCGTCGCCGCCATCACGATGAAATCTCCGGCCGTGTCCAGGGACAGGGCCGAGATCACTTCGAGGTATTGCAGGAACTGCTGTGTGATCTTGGCGATGGGGATATCGTAGATGTCGATCTCATCCTTCTGGATGAGAAAGAGCAGAAGATCCAACGGCCCCTGGAACGTAGGCAATTCGATATCATAGGCGTCGCTGGTCTGGAAGTACTCCAGCTCAGGCGGCAGGTCCCAGGAAATGGACCGGCCGTTTTCCGGCGTCGTCGTCGTGTCGGGCACGGACGGCGTGGAGGTGTCGTCATCGGGACGGGTCAAGGGGGCTCCTTGTCAGCCGATCTGCATGGTGTCGTGGATCAGGTCCATCGTTTCGCGTGCCTTTTCGCGGGCGCGATCACAGCCGGCGGCGACGATATCGTCTACCGTGGCGGGATCGGCGGCGAAGCGCGCACGGCGTTCGCGCAGGGGCGCGAGAACCTCGATGACGCCATCGGCCAGACGCTGCTTGCAGTCGACGCATCCCCGCTCGGCGCTCCGGCATTCGGTGGCGGTCAGCTCGGCCTCCTGGGGCATGAATTTCTGGTAATACGTATAGATGGCGCAGACGTCCGGGTTGCCGGGATCGTTGCGTCGCAGGCGCTGCGGATCGGTGAAGGCCGTCTTGAGGGTACTGCGGATCTCGTCGGGTTCGGCCGCCAGATCCACCGTATTGCCCAGGGATTTGCTCATGCGCTTGCCGTCGGTGCCGGGGAAGCGGCCGAACTTCGTGACGAGCCCCTCCGGTTCGGGCAGGATCGCTCCGAAGTGATGGTTGAAGCGTCGCGCGATCTCGCGCGTGAGTTCCAGGTGCGGCAACTGGTCTTCGCCTACCGGTACGGCGTCGGCGCGGTAGGCCAGGATGTCGGCGGCCTGCAGCACGGGGTAGCCGAGATGACCGAAGCTGATTTCACCCGCCAGGTTCAGGTCGCGTACCTGCTCCTTGAAGGTGGGGTTGCGTTCGAGGCGACCCATGGAGATCAGCATGCAGAAGAGCAGATAGAGTTCGGCGTGCTCCTTGATCTCGGACTGGATGAACAGGACGGATCGTTCCGGGTCGAGGCCGGCGCCCAGCCAATCCAGGATCATCTCGCGGGTGTTGGCGCGGATGTCCTTCGCCTTGTCGAGGGCCGTGGTCAGCACATGCCAGTCGGCCACCATGAAATAGCAGTCGTAGTCGTCCTGAAGCCGGACCCAATTTTCGAGCGCGCCTGTATAGTTGCCCCAATGAAGACGTCCTGTAGGACGATTTCCACTGAGGATGATCTTCTTGGCCAAGGGTATTCCTTTGCGGCTGCGGGACGGGGACGTCGGGAGATCAGATCCTCCCCTGCCATTGGCGAACGAATCGACCGCCAACAGTACCATCGACATCTGGATCTGTCAAAGCTCAGCGACGGCGGGCCCGAGGATGGGCGCTCCGGTAGGCTTCGGCCAGAAAAGACCGATCCACGTGGGTGTAGATCTCGGTTGTAGTAATGGCCGCGTGACCCAGTAGCTCCTGGACGACACGTAGATCAGCGCCGCCTTCCAACAGGTGCGTGGCGTAAGTATGACGCAACGTGTGCGGCGTCACATCCGTCGGCAGCGATGCGGCAAGGGACGACTGCTTGACGACCGTCCAGACCGACACGCGCGAAAGTCGACCGCCGCGCCGGTTGAGGAAAAGGGCGGCACTGCGCTTCTTGCCGAGCAAGGCGGGACGCCCCGCTTCGTGATAGGCGTCGACCGCCCGCAGGGCCGGCTTCCCCACCGGGATTATGCGTTCCTTGCTGCCCTTGCCCCGCACGCGCAACGATTCTCCCCTGCGATCCAGGTCGGCCGGATCGAGGGCGCAGAGTTCGCTGACTCGAAGCCCGCACCCGTATAGGAGCTCCAGCAGCGCCTGGTTGCGCAGGCCGCCGGGCTGGGTGAGGTCCGCCACGGCGAGGAGCCGATCGATCTGGACCGTGGACAGGACCACTGGAAGCTTGCGGCCGACCCGGGGAGATAGGAGCGTAAGCGTAGGATCGGTGCGGGCCAGACCCTCGGTGGCGAGGAAGCGGTGAAAGGAGCGCAGGGTCGATATGAGACGGGCCCTGGAACGGGGCCCAAGACGATCGGCGCTCGACAGCAGGTAGGCCCGCAGTTCCTGTGGCCCGGTTCCGGCCGGATCGGTCAGGTCATGGGCCTCGGCCCAGGCTCGCCAACCCTGAAGGTCATGACCGTAGGCGTCGAGGCTGTTGGCGGCCAGCCCTCGCTCGGCGGACGCATGGGCCAGAAAGGCTCCGATGGCCGTGTCCCAGGGCCGGCTCATGAATCATGCCTCGCTTCGGTTGCGAAGAAGGCGATGATCCGCTCCACGTCGCCGCTGTGTATCCCCCGGACGGCGGAGAGCTGTTCGGTGTCGGCACGTCGGATGGCGTCGATCGAGTCGAAGTGGTGCAACAGGGACAGCTTCTTGACTTGGCCGATACCGGGGATGCGGTCCAACACCGACTCGGTGCTGTTGCGCGAGCGCAGAAGGCGGTGATAAGTGATGGCGAAACGATGGGCCTCGTCGCGAACTCGCTGCAGGAGTTGCAAGGCGGGACTCAGGCGCGGGAGGACGAGTGGCGGCAGTCCCCGTTCCCGATGGATCGTTTCCTCCCGTTTCGCCAGACCGATGAGTTCGACGTCGTGGAGTCCCAGCTCGGCCAGGGCCGCTCGTGCCGACGAGAGTTGACCCGCACCTCCGTCGACCATCACCAGGTCGGCCAGCGCGATGGACTTGTCGATCAGTTTGCGGAAATGCCGGGACAAGACCTCGTGCATGGCGGCGAAATCGTTCGTGCCCTCCACGGTACGGATACGAAAGCGTCGGTAATGGGACTTGAGAGGCAGACCGTTCCGGAAGTGAACGACCGAGGCGACTGTTTCCTTGCCCTGGAAGGTTGATATGTCGAAGCATTCGATCGTCTCGGGAACCTTGTGCAGATCAAGGGCGTCCTGCAGTTCCAGGGCGCGTCCGGGTGCGACACGTTTGGCGCGTGTTTTTTCCTGGAGCCTGCGCTCGTTGAGTTTGTAGGCGGCGTTGTCCAAAGCCATGCGAACCGCTTCGACGCGGACCCCGCGCTGCGGACGGACGACCTCCACGGTTTTGCCGCCCCGCAATTCGATGAGCCGCGTCACCCACTGGTCCCGATCCGGAAGCTCATGGGAGACGAGGATGGTTGCCGGCAGGTCCCCCGCGCGGGGATAATATTCCCGGAAAAGCTGACCGAGGAATCGGGGCGTCTCACTCTCGAGCCGATCCGCCAGAAGAAAATGATGGCTCGTGAGTATCTTGCCGCCCCGGATGCGCAGCACGACGCCACAGCCGGTGTCGCCGTCACGAACGACGCCGCAGGCGTCGAGGTCGCTGGTTAAACCGTGGATGCGGCTTACGCCGCCGAGGGTTGTTTCGAGAACGGCGATACGATCCCGGATCTTTGCGGCGCTCTCGAAATCACGTCCGTCCGCCAGCGCGCTCATTTCGGCTCGGAGTTCGTCGAGCAATCCCTGCTCCTCGCCTTCCAGGAATCGGATCAGACCCTTGACCTTTCGGTCGTACGCGGCCTGGGTGTCGTAATCGACACAAGGCGCGCCGCATCGGCCAATTTGCCAATCCAGGCAGGGACGGTCCACAGTCTGCTCCGGCAGATCGAGATGGCAGGTCCGGACCTGGAAAACGCGAAGGGCGTGCTTGAGAGTTTCCCGCATGGCTCCTGTATTGGTGTAGGGCCCGAAGTAGCGGGATCCATCGGCGGCGATACGGCGGACCACTTCCACGCGCGGATACGACTCCTGCAAGGTTATGCGCAGGTATGGATAATGTTTGTCGTCCTTGAGGCGGATATTGTAACGGGGCCGGTACTCCTTGATGAGTTGGTCTTCGAGAACCAGGGCCTCGGCTTCGGTGGCGGTGGTGATGTAGTCCACGTCGGCAATGCGTCGGACAAGCTGTTCGGTCTTGGGATCGCGATCTCCGGAATCCTGGAAATATGAGCCCACTCGCTG
>DAOVZQ010000017.1 GCA_030635025.1 bacterium | reverse complement strand
GAAGGGCGGACTCTCGCCCCGCACGAAAATCAACCCGCAGATGGACGCCTGGATTCTCCCCCAGATCCTCGACTACACCTGGATCGGCGGCGACGGAGACGAAGTGCACGGCATCCTAGAACTGCCCGCGGATTACGATCGGGCCACCGACGGTCCCCTGCCGACGATCATTGAGCTGCACGGCGGCCCGACCTCGTCGACCAAATACCGCTTCCGTCTGTGGATCTACGGACGCGCCCTGATGCCGGCCAACGGCTACGCCCTGCTCTGCCCCAACTACCACGGGTCGCTGGGATACGGCGACGAGTTCCTGGCGAAACTGATCGACCGGGAAAACGAGATCGAAGTGACCGATCTCATCACCGGCACCGAGAAGATGATCGCCGACGGACTGGCCGACCCCGACAAGATCGGCGTGATGGGCTGGAGCAACGGAGGGTACCTGACCAACTGCGCCATCGTGGCACGGCCGGATCTCTTCAAGGCCGCCAGCAGCGGCGCCGGCGTGCTGGACATGGTGATCCAGTGGGGCGTCGAAGACACCCCCGGCCACGTCATCAACTTCATGCAGGGACTGCCCTGGGAACGGCCCGAACATTACCAGGCGGGCTCTCCCCTCTACGACCTCGACAAGGTGACGACACCGACGCTGATCCACGTAGGCGGCTCCGATCCCCGCGTGCCGCCGGCCCACTCGCGGGCAATGTACCGGGCGCTGTACCACTATCTGGACGTGCCGGTGGAGTTGGTGGTGTATCCCGATGAGGGGCATGGGTTGTCTACTTATGAGAACCGGTTGGCCAAGATGGAGTGGGATCTGGCCTGGTTCGAGATGTATTTGTTGGACGTGCTGAATGGGGACGGGCAATAGGACGCCAGCAGGTGCAATTCGGGCATGTAAGTGATGCTTGAATGTAGGGGCCGAATCCCGTCGGCCCCTTCACTTTATCACGACTTCGTGATGATACTCGGGTTGTGGTCGCCCTTATCGAACTGCTATAATCAAATTCCCTGGCAACAATCGTCCCCGCCGATCGACGACCCGCTCATGTAGGGAGTGGCCATGTATCAGCGTCATCTCAGGTTCATGCTCGTATCATTCGCCCTCGTCCTCTTCGCCGGCGCCGCCTGGGCCGGACAGCTGGTCGTGGACACGGGCGGCGACCATCACGCCATCGGCGAGTTCTTCCAGATCACAATCACCAACCCGACGACCGAGGTCATCAGTCTCGAATCGTCACCCTGGTTCGGCATCATTCATGACGACACACAGATCTGCGTCTACGGGTGTATGGGACTGCCCGTCATCGAATCGATCGGCCCGGGCGAAGTTCATGTTTTCACCCACTACACGCTCGACTACCCCGACCCGATCGGCATGTACACGGTCGTCGTCTTCGAGATGGGGACGGGAGGCGAGGGCAATCCCATGCCGTCAACCCACTACCTGCTGGATGACCCGATCGCCAACGAGTCCCTGACCTGGGGAGCCGTGAAATCCCTGTACTAGTCGACGAATACTAGCCAAACCCTATGAGGGACGGTTATCCTGGAGGGGGTCGGCAACTGCCGGCCCCTCCCCATTTTAAAGGAGATCGTTCATGGTTCGCCCGCTTGTCATCACCATGCTGCTCTTCACGGTCGCCGGCGCCTTTGCCGCCCCCCGCGACCTGCCCACCGGCGCCTTTTCCTTTACCGTGGAGACGGTGGTGCCCGGCCAACCCGAGGTCGTCTACGACATGACCTTCGGCGACGTGACCGGCTGGTGGGATCACAGCATGTCCGACGATCCTCATGCGATGTACATCGAGCCCAAACCCGGCGGCGCCTTTATGGAGATCTTCGACGCGAGCGGCGACGGCGTGCGCCACGCCGTGGTCACCTATGCCAAGCGGGGTGAAATGCTGCGGTTCGAGGGACCGCTGGGGCTGGCCGGCAACGCACTGCATATGGTCACCACCTGGACCTTCACGGACGCCGACGAGGGACATACCCGCATCGCCGTCGAGGTCCACGCCTCGGGCGAAATGGAAGAGGACTGGCCTGCGATCATCGAGCGTACGTGGAGGCATTTCCTGATCGGCCGTCTGACACCGTATCTGGCCGGTGGTGGAAAGCCGCTGGACTGAGGATCAGTGGATGACGCCGGAGTCGGTTACTTGCCTTAGCAGGCTGCAATGTCGTATACTCACGATGCCGTCATAGAAGGCCCCTGATCATTCGATGTGCCTCTTAAACGGGAGAATTCCATGCATCATTGCCAACGCGTGTCTTATATCGTCATGCTGGTCCTGTTCTGCGCGTCCGGTGCCATCGCCCAATTCCTGACCGTGGAAACCGACGCCGAAACCTACACGCTGGGCCAGACCGTCCGCGTCACGATCCACAATCCAACCGCGAGCACCGTCGATTGCAACTCGTATCCGATTTTCGGCATCATCCATGAGGAGAGCGGGAGTTGTCGGCTTGGTTGTGTCGGCCTGCCCGTGATGGAGCCGATCGCGGCCGGTGAAACGCGTGTGCATGATCACAGCACGAGCGAATATTCCGATCCGGTCGGCGTATACAGAGTCGTCGTCTTCGAGAGCATGGTCAGCTTCCCCCCCCTTACGACACCTCCGACGACCTTTTACACGCTCACCGACCCCACGCCCAACAAGGATATTCCCTGGGGCGGCATGAAGTCACTCTACCGCTAGATCCCGTGATATAAAAAAGGCGGCGGTTCACCCATGTGAATCGCCGCCTTTATCGATTATCAGAAAGCTAGGCGCCGACCTTGGCCCCCGCCCTCTTGGCCACGTACTGCCTGAACAGATCCGCGAACAGGGCCGGGATGGCCGCCATGCGCTGCGGCGACTCCACGTAGGCCACGCGCACCTGGGTCCGTCCGGGGTTCGGAACGCCATCGGGCACGCTGTAGAAGCCGCCCATGGGCGCGGTCAGGACCGTGATCATCTTGCCGTTGACGGCGACGCTTCCCTCGCTCGCGCACCACAGGACGAAGTCGAGGGCGTCGAAACCCTCGGCCACCAGGTTGCGCACATCGAGAACCGAGTACAAGGCCGCATCCGGACTCGATACGATCACACCCGGCAGGGCCTTCTTCATGGCATCGGTGAAGTCAAAGAGCATGGCGCGATAGTAGTCGCGCTGTTGCGTGTACCAGGCCTGCAGGGTGTCGTGATCCTCGTGAGCCAGGGCACCGAAGATATACTGGCCGATGACGCTGCTGCACAAGCTGACGGTATGCTCGGCGATGGCCTGGCGATTGAACACCTCGTTGTCGGTCATCAGGGCGCCGATGCGCAGGCCGCAGGCGTTCCACACCTTCGAGGCGGTCTCGATGGAGATGCGTCGTCCCTTGATGCCGGGTACGTCGGTGTCGGTGACGTCCCAGAGGCTCGTGCACACGTCGCCGCTGTAATAGAGCTCGCGATAGGCCTCGTCGCTCACCAGCCACAGGTTGTGCTTCACGGCCAAGCGTGACAGCTCGATCATGGCGGCCTTGTCGTAGTACTGCCCGGTCGGATTATCGAAGGGAATCACCACGATGGCCTTGGGGCCGTGCTCGAGGATGACCCTTTCGATCTCGGCGGTGTCGGGCAGGGTGAACTTGCCGTCGTCACCGAGGGTGCGCTGGATCGAGCAGGTGCTGCGGCCCATGCGCTCGCAGAGGGTCTTGTAGTTGGTGTAGGCGGCATCGATCAGCATGAGCGGGTCCTCGTCGCTGCCGGCCGGACCGCAGACACCGGCGATGAGCAGCTCCATGGCCTGGCTGCCGCCCTCGGTGATGTGACCGTGCAGGTCGCTCACGTCAAAACCGCTGCTGGCGATGATGTTTTTGAAGGCGTCGACACATTCGGGCGTGCCGCTGGTGGCCGAATACTTGACCACGCCGTCACTGAAAGGACTGTCGGGCCCGTCCAGCGTGTTCATGCGTTCGCGCATGGCCGGATACATGGGCAGGGACACGTTGCCGATGGCGACATTGATGGCTTCGGTGTCGTCCTGGCGTTCATCGAACTTGATCTGGGCCAGGCGGATAACCGACGGCCGACGGCCCTCGAACAGAGCGGACATCCTGGGTTCGGGCATGAGGCCCCTCCTCGGTAGTGGTTCACACGGAAACGTGGAACGAGAAGGGGCCTTGCGCAAGCAGGAAAGGCGATCACGAGACGTCATTTGATCAGGGTCATCCGCCTCGTCTCGCTGTAGCTGCCGGCATCCAGCCTATAGAAATAAACGCCGGCGGCGACGGAGCGTCCAACCTGGTCGCGGCCTCGCCAGGTCCGTTCGTGCACTCCCGGCGAGAGGCGTTCTCCGGCCAGCAACTTACGCACGAGACGACCGGCCACATCGTAGATCTCCAAACCCACCTCGGCCGTTACGGGCAGATCGAAACGGATGCGGGTCTGAGGGTTGAACGGGTTCGGTGCACAGGGATGCAGGGCAAACGACGCAGGCAGGTCGGCCGACGGCACCATGGTGTTCGGATCGGTTTCGGATAGGATCAGACGCTGGTCGACCGTTACCGATGTCTGTTCCACCACGGTCCCCGAGGGCCAATGGACGGTCAACGTATCGATCGTCGTTGCAGAGCCCAGACCGAAGTGTACGGTTCGCCCGCCGTCCACCAGCACCGAAGCAGGGCCGAAGGCTTCGCGGATCAGGGCTTGGCCCCCGGCCACGACGCGCACCTTGGCGCCCACGCCGGACGCGACACTCTCGGCGCCCTCGAGTGTCACCGTCAGCCAATGATTGCCGTTGGTGACGTCGTTGCGGTAGAGACGATTGGGCGTGCCCTTGTTGACGACGTAGAGATCGAGATCGCCGTCGTCGTCATAGTCGGCGCACGCCACCGAAACCGAACTGTCTGCGATGACTGAAAACGGACCGGTCCGGTTGATGAAGCGGCCGGAGCCGGCGACACCCGTGTTCTCGAGCAACAGGTTGGGCGCACCGTCACGCGCGATGAACAGGTCGAGATTGCCGTCGAGATCATGATCCAGCCATACGACGTCCGACCCGGGGCCCGTATCCCCCATCGCATCGAAGACGGTTGGAGAGAATCCGCCGCCGGTTCCGTTGTGATAGAGTTGGTCCGCAAGATTGTGGTTGGTGAGATAGAGATCCTGCCAGCCGTCGTTGTCGTAATCGCCCCAGGCGGCCGATGTACTGCCGTTGCCGTAGGTCGTCACGCCGGCGGTGAGCACAAGTCCGAATCCCGTCGCACCATCGTTGCCCATCATCTGGTTGTCCGAGGATCTGTTGACGAGGTAGACGTCGGGATCAGTGTCGTTGTCCATGTCGGACCAGACCGCATCGACGCCCTCACCGCCATCGTCCAGCAGATTGCCGATCACCGTGAGATAGTAGTGATCGCCAAAGTTTCCGGCGTTGCGGTACATGATGTTGGCGGAACCGAAGTTCACGAGATAGAGATCCAACAGGCCGTCCCGATCGTAGTCGATCCATTCGGCGCAGTAACCCGGCCCGGTGTCGGCCTCGGTGACGGTATCATCCACGAAACCGCCCGCACCGTCGTTTTGCAGCCGAAGGTTGGGCTGGTTCCACTTGGGCAGGTAGACTTCGGGATAGCCGTCGCCGTCAACGTCGTCCCAGGCGGGCATTCGGGTATCGTACGTGTCCGTGTCGGCCAACGGCCAGACATCGGTGAAGACGCCGCCGCTCTGGTGCAACAGACGATCTCCGGCGGGGTTGTGACGGTAGAGATCGAGCGATCCGTCGCGGTCCGCGTCCACCCACTGGGCGCCCAGATCGGAGCCGTCGCCGTCCAGAACGAGATCCGAAGCATACGACCATGTGTAGCGGGGCTCAGTCAGGTCGAGCATCTGATCGGCAACGACCTGCGTCGTTTCCTGGACAACACCGCTGGGCCATATGATGCGTACGAGATCGACAACGGCCGCCGCGCCGAGTCCAAACTCGACGGGCAGGGAGTTCTGGGATGCATAGCCTGATCCGCCCGAAACCTCGCGCATCTGGGTCAGACCGCCGGCCGTCACGCTGACGCGCGCGCCGATGGCCGCCGCGTTCGAGACATCGCCCGCCAGACGCACGTGCAACCAGTGGTGGCCGGCATCGTCCATGTTGCTCAACAGGCTGCCGCGCTGGGAATCGGACAGGTAGATGTCCAGATCGCCGTCGCTGTCGTGGTCGCCCCAGGCGAAGCCCTGGCCGAAGCCCGCATCGTCCAGCGGCTTCGTGGCCACGTCGGCAAATACGCCACCGTCGTTATTGAAGAGGCGGTTGGCGGTTCCGTTGTTGACGAGATATAGGTCCAGGTCGCCGTCGTTGTCGTAGTCCGCCCAGCCCACGCCGCTGCCGTCGCCGGTATCGCCGAGGGGCGGCACGGTGGCATCGGCAAAGACCCCGCTTCCGTCGTTGCGCAGCAGCGTATTGGCGCCGCCGATGTTGGACAGGTACAGGTCCAGGTCGCCGTCGTTGTCGTAATCGCCCCAGGCCACGCCCGAGCCGTCTCCCGTATCGCCCAGGGGGCCGCTGGTGGCATCGGCGAAGACACCGTCCCCGTCGTTTCGCAGCAGCTTATTGGCGCCGGTATTGGCGATATAGAGGTCGAGATCGCCGTCGTCGTCGAAATCGCCCCAGGCCACGCCCCGGCCTACCCCCGCGTCATCGAGGGGCGACGTGGTGACGTCGCTGAAGGTGTCGCCGCCCTCGTTGCGCAGCAGTTTGTTGGCGCCGTTTTCGATCGTCAGATACAGATCGACCAGACCGTCGTTGTTGTAGTCGCCCCAAGCGAAGCAGCTGGTGGCGCCGGCATCACCCAGGGGGCCGCTCGTGACGTCCGTAAAGACACCGCCGCCCTCGTTGCGCAGCAGCTTGTTGGGTTGACCGTAATTGGCCACGTACATGTCGAGATCGCCGTCGTTGTCGTGGTCGGCCCAGGCCACGCCGCGACTCTGGGACGTGTCGCCCAGGGGTGCGGCCGTGAGGTCTGTGAAGACGCCGCCCGAATCGTTGCCGAGGAGCCGGTTCGCGGCCGGTGCCGCGTTTGAGATGTACAGATCGGGTCGGCCGTCGCCGTCGTGGTCGCCCCACGCCACACCGACACTCGTTTCGGCGCCGGCGAGCGGGCCGAGGGTCTCGTCCCTGAAGAGTCCACCCCAAGCAAAGTCTTCCGGCTGACTGGCCACCCCGGAAATTCTCACCCCGTCGATATCGCCCGAGAAAAGCTGAGCGCCGGCGTGGTCCGCGCCGACGGTGATCGTGCTGACGTCGGCGATCAGGTCGCCCGGCGATGAGGCGACGTCGCTGGCCACTTCCAATCCGTTGATGTAGAGCCGGAAGACTACGCCGTCATATGTGCCTGCAAGGTGTACCCATCCATTGTCCGGAATCAGGGATGCGGGTGCCTGGGCGCTGCCGCCGTTGGCTTCGCCGCCGAACACGAGGTCGGCGCCTCCGTTCACGAAGCCCAGCCTGTAGGTCCGACCGGACGAGGTCGCGGCCCATTTGGAGACGATGTGCTGGTCACCGCTGACGGCGGGCTTACGGATGACCGCCTCGACGGTCACATGCGCGAGATCGAAATGACCGGTGATCACGGAATCGTCGACGCCATCCAGATCCAGGGCCGAGCCCTCCAGTCCGGTCACCCAGGCCGGCGAGCCGACCAGGATGCCCGTATTCCCATGTCCGCTCCAGTCGGTCGTCGTGCCGCCGGTGCCTTCGTCGAAAGTCCAGTACAGGGCCAGGTTGGGCAGGGCGACCCCGTCATAGTAGTCGAAGCGCATGGTCGGGCCCGTTTCACCGATGTCGAGAATCCACAGGTCCGAGGCGGCGCCGCTCCACCAGTCCGTGTCCGGAACGGTGTTGGGCGTACACTCCACATAGGTCGGCGCGGCCCACAAGTCGTCGGAATCGCCGGAGTTCTGGTTGCCCTCCATCTCCCACAGGCCATCAGCCTGGACGAGGGTCACCTCGTAGTGATAGGACGGTGTGGCCTGCTGGTAGTCGTTGTTCCCCCATTCATCCACATGCCAGATGGCAATTCCCTGGTCGGGTATGTAGAGATCGCGATTGGTCTTCTGACGGTTCTCGACCAGGTAATACTCGTTGTACTGGGTGGGATGCGGATATTTGTAGACGGAGTTGACACCCGCGGTCACCGTCAGTCCGCCCTCGCTCTCGTCCAGGATGTTCACGGCATCCCAGTCCGAGTAGTGCTTCATGGCCGCGCACGGTTCGCAGGGATTGAGGTTCGAGGCGCCGCCGGACATCAGGCAGAAGTTGCCGACGCCGCGCGAATCGCTCCCATAGTCGTAGAGGTCCGGCCAGTAGCAGATCATGTGGCCGTTCTCATGACAGAAGGTGCGCAGGGCGAGCGATCCGGTTATATCCGTCATCTGGTACCGATAGACGCTGACGCCGTCGGCGCCCCAGGTCAAACCGCCGCTGTGGGGCCAGAGGCCGATGCCCCAAGAGATGCGATAGCCGGCGTAGTAGATGTTGATGGCATCGATATAACCGTCGCTGTTCGAATCGTAATCGCTGAAGTCAAAACCGCTCGCGTTGAGGTTGTTCAGGGCCTCGGCCACCAGAGTCCGGGCTCTCGTGTGGCTGGTCTGGGTCTGATCGTCGTACCAGCTCTTGGGCTGGTTTGCCCGGTAGTAGAAGGGCGTTACGTAATTGGTGTAGCGAAGATTGCCGTCGGAGACGTCGTTGAAATAGTCATAGATCGAGCCGTTATTACTGTAACCCGTATAGCCGACCTGGTTGCAATAGTCCTCGAACTGGCTCACCGGGATGGTCGCCGGCTCATCGGAGAAATCAATCAGCAGCAGGATGCCCACCACGTCACCGGTGTCGGGCGCGGCCTTGTCCCCGATCGTCTTACCACCCTGGGCCAAAACGCCCGCATCGAATTCCGCATGCTCGCGACGTCGTTCCTTGATCAGGGCGAGACGCGTGGCGTCGGCGATGCGCAGATGTTTCGACAGGCCCTTCTCGTCCAACTTGTCGCCAACGCGGATGCCGGTGGACTCGAGACGGGTACCGTCTGCCGACAGCTTCGCGTAACTGATCACCTTGGTGTCGGAGTCGCGCACGAGAGTGTAGCCGTCCACCGACTCGGCGACGCGATAGAACTCGTCTCCCCATACACGCACCTGGATGATCTCACCGTCGGGCTGCTTCTCCGGAACGAGCTCGCCCCATACGGCGTCGGCGAGAACGGGTGTATTCGATACGAGAAACATGAGCGTCATCATGAAGCAGAAGCTGCGCATGGCATCTCCGATGCTGAAACCATCGAGTGGGCTGAAACCGGGCGAGCGGTCCGGCACGATCACCGCCGCTCGACTGATCGAGCGGCGGGTCGGAGTATAACGAGAACATCATAATTATATCATAGACATACCGCCGGGATGGGAGTTATCGCCCGACAGAACCGTTATATCCGGCCGGACGATACTTTTGATCCGCTTTGCGCCTGTGTTATCTTGGCCTCGGAGGTCCGCATGCACGAAATGTCCATCGCCATGAACATTATCGATATCGCCGGTGAGCAGGCGTCGGTTCACGGTGCAACCGTCGTGCACGCAATCCATGCCGACGTGGGCGCCCTGGCGGGCGTTGAAGTGCAGTCCCTGGCCTTCTGCTTCGAGGTGGCCCGCGAGGGGACCCCGGTCGCCGGCGCCGAGCTTGTCATCAACGAGATTTCCGGACGCGGTCGTTGCCAAGCCTGCGCGGCCGACGTGCCGATGGATTTCTTCGTGGCCATCTGCCCCGAATGCGGCGAAGGCCGCGTGGAGATCACATCCGGACGCGAGCTGCGCGTCCGATCATTGGATATCGATTGAACAGAACGGAGACGCCCTCATGTGTGACAGTTGCGGATGCGGCCAGCCCGATGAGGCGGTGACGTTCCGTCGCCCCGGAGAGGCCCACGATCACGACCATCACTCCCACGATCATCCCCATGATCATGATCACCCTCATCATGACCACGGGCACAGCCACGACCATGCCGGCCGGATCGTGACGGTCGAACGCGACATCCTGAAACGCAACGATCTGGCCGCGGCGCGCAACCGAGGCTGGTTCGAGGCCAAGAGCATCCTGGCGCTGAACCTCGTCTCCTCCCCCGGCTCCGGCAAGACGACCCTGCTCGAACGCACCATCACCGACCTCAAGGGCGAGTTGGACATCGTCGTGATCGAGGGCGACCAGCAGACCCTGAACGACGCGAACCGCATCGCCGCCACCGGCGCTTCGGTCCTGCAGGTGAACACGGGGCACGGCTGCCACCTGGACGGCGAGATGATCCACCGGGCCGTCCACGAACTAACCCCGGCCGATGGTGCGGTGCTGATGATCGAGAACGTCGGCAACCTGGTCTGTCCCGCGATGTTCGATCTGGGCGAGGCCGCGAAAGTGGTCATCATCTCGACGACCGAAGGTGACGACAAGCCGCTCAAGTACCCCACCATGTTCGCGGCTTCGCGACTGTGCGTGATCAACAAGACCGACCTGCTGCCCTACGTGGACTTCGACGTGGAGGCGTGCCGAAAAGCCGCGCTCCAGGTGAATCCGGGACTTGTGTTCGTCGAGGTCTCCTGTACGAGCGGCCAGGGCCTCGACGACTGGTACGACTGGTTGCGCGCCCGTCGCGGCGAGCTGTCGGGATGAGATGACGACCGCGCGACGCAGGGTGCATGTGGACGGCATCGTTCAGGGCGTGGGCTTTAGGCCCTTCGTCTTCAACCTGGCCGAGGGTTTGGGCCTGACCGGGTGGGTGAGCAACACGAGCGACGGGGTCTTCATCGAAATCGAGGGCTCCGCTGCGACATTGGCCGACTTCGAACGACGCCTCGAATCCGATGCGCCGCCCCTGGCCGTGCTAGCATTGGTCACCGCCGAAGACATGGCGCCCATCGGCGACACCGCCTTCACCATTGAGATCAGCGAAGACACCCCCGGCACAACCACGCTGGTGTCACCCGACGTAGCGGTCTGCGCCGACTGTCTGCACGAGATCCGCGACCCCTCCGACCGCCGCCACGGCTACGCCTTCACCAACTGCACGAACTGCGGACCGCGGCTGACGATCATCGACCACATCCCGTACGACCGCCCCTACACCAGCATGGCGTCCTTCGAGATGTGTGAGCTCTGCCGAGCCGAGTACGAAGATCCGCGCGACCGCCGTTTCCATGCTCAGCCAAACGCCTGCCCCGAGTGTGGGCCGCGGCTGTGGGTGACAGGCGGTGGTGTCGATTCGAATGCTCCTCCCCTGAAGGAATGTGCGAGGTTGCTCGCTGAGGGTCACATCGGCGCAATAAAGGGCCTGGGCGGTTTTCATCTGGCGGTCCGCGCGGATGACGATGCTGCGGTGGGTCGATTGCGCGACCGCAAACACCGCGAGGCGAAACCGCTGGCCGTCATGGTGGCCGACCTGGATGCTGCTCGCGACTTGGCTCACATCGATGACGCCGAGGCCGCGTTGTTGTCCGATCGCACGAGCCCCATCGTCCTGGTGCGGCACCGCAAGGACACCCACCTGGCCAAGTCCGTCGCCCCCGGTCACACTCGCATTGGCGTGATGCTGCCCTACACGCCCCTGCATCATCTGCTCTATGACGCCCTGGCCCACTGCGACGTGCGCGCCCTAGTCATGACCAGCGGCAATGCGAGCGACGAGCCCATCTGCCTGTGCAACGATGAGGCACAGGAGAGACTTTCGGGAATTGCGGATTTTTGCCTGCTGCACGACCGCGATATACTGCGTCGCGCCGACGATTCAGTGGTGCAATTGCTGGAGGACCGGCCATTGCTGTTCCGCCGCAGTCGAGGCTACGCTCCGGTGCCGATCTTTGTGCGCGGTCGCAGCGCAGACGGCCCGCCGGTCCTGGCGGTGGGCGGCGAGTTGAAGAACACGGTCTGCCTGCTCAAGGAGGACCGGGCTTTTCTATCCCCACATATCGGCGACTTGGAAAATCTTCAGGCCCATGAGTTCTTCCGCGAAACGATCGACACGCTGCAACGGCTTTTCGAATGCGAACCGGAGATCATCGCCCACGATCTGCATCCGAACTATATGTCGACCCGTTGGGCCCTTGAACAGACGGATAAACGCGTCGTCGCCGTGCAACACCACCATGCGCACATGGTATCGGTTCTCGCGGAGCACGGTTGCGACAGCCCCGCGGTCGGACTGATTCTAGACGGAACCGGTTACGGCACCGACGGCACAATCTGGGGCGGAGAGCTGCTCTTCGGCGATGCGGCCGGCTTCGAGCGTCTGGGCCATCTGGAGACGGTGCCCCTGCCCGGTGGCGACGCCGCCATTCGTCATCCCTGGCGAACGGCCGTGAGCTATCTGCGGAACGCCTACGGCGATGATCTGCCCGACCTGCCCATGCTCGACGGCCAGCCGGTCGCCCCGATCCTGGAAATGCTGCAGAAGAAGATTAACTCGCCGTTGACCAGCAGCGCCGGCCGACTGTTCGATGCGGTCGCCGCCCTGACAGGCCGCTGGGACACGGCCGCCTACGAAGCCCAGGCCGCCATTGAACTGATGGCCCTGACCGATATGTCCGCCGTGGCCGCAGCGGATCCCTTGCCCTGGGATATCGCCGGCGAAGACGGCATGATCGTACCCGCCGTCGCTCCGCTGATCCGCGGCGTGGTGGACGCCCTGGCCGCAGGAGCCGGTGCCGCCGGGATCAGCGCCCGCTTCCATCGCACGCTCATCGACATGCTCACCGAAGCGACCTGCCGGGCCTGCGCGACGGCCGGTGTAAAACGGGTTGTGCTGTCGGGGGGTGTCTTCCAGAACGAGATCCTCTTGGCGGGGATGACCGGCGCCTTGGAAGACGCCGGACTGGAACCTCTCACACCTCT
>DAOVZQ010000012.1 GCA_030635025.1 bacterium | reverse complement strand
CGTGAACACCCCGCTATACGACGTGCTGGGGCGCGCTCGGGACGCCGGCATAGCCGTCTACATGACCGTCCAGACCCTGTGGGGCTACGTACAGATGTATGTCTACGAGACGGGTCGGGAAATCATGGGCCGCGGTGTGGTGCCCGCAGCCAACATGCTGCCCGAGGTGGCGTACATGAAACTGGGCTGGGCCCTCGGCCAGACCGACGATCTCGAAGAGGTGAAGCGGATCATGCTCACGCCCATCTCCAACGAGATCACCGAGCGCGAACCTCAGAACGGGTATCTGGTTTATCAGGGCGGGTTGCCGGAGATCGAGCAGTTCACTTCGCAGCATTGGAAGTAAGGCGAGATATCAACGCCAGATAGACTTCACGTCGCCCCAGTTCAGGGCTTCGTTGGAGGTGCCGCACTCCTCATCCACTATGACGAGGTGGTCATTCCAGTTCGACGGCTCAAGGTCGCAACAATGCGCCCAGAAATAATCCAGGTCCACATAACCATCTGATCCTTGATCCGCGAAGTTGTCAACGATCGTGCAATCGTAGGCTGTGATGCCGGCGCCATCGGGATATGTCGCATCGGTACCGATATATACGCCTCCGCCGGTCACCGCTGAGTTGCCGGTTATTGAGCAATCGTACATCTGGATGTGAGCGTCCATGATCTTGACACCACCGCCTGAGTCGCTCGAAGTGTTGCCCGTGATCGCACAGTTATTCAGGGTTGTTTCGCTTACATGCTTCGTCTGAGTGTAACCTTGCAAGTGAAATCCGGGGCCGCCGTTGTCACTAATGTCGGTGTCGGACATCTCGAGACCCGCGTAAAAAAAGTGGACACCGGTACCAACGTTCCCAGTGATCACGCAATTGCTGATAATCGTACGACCCGACCAGAAATTCTCGATGCCGATTGAGCCGTTGCGGACGGTAATGCCTCTAATCGTGGTGATGCCATCGCCCCCCTCGTCGACTAAGATAACGGGTTGCGACCCGTTACCCTGCAGTATGACGTCAGCGGGATTATTGGTCTCACTCATCAGAACCTGATCATCTCTAAGCCGCAAAGAGGTTTCCTGCGTATATATGCCCGGTGCCAGAAGGATGGTATCGCCCGGTGCTGAGACGCTCAAAGCGCCGGCTACGGTGGCATCATCGGTGGGAACGCGGATCGTGCCGGCCAGTACGGCATTTGATATTGTCAGACAAGAAACGACAGCCCATAGTTTATTCATAGTTCACTCCTCATAATGCATCCCATTGGGTGATGAATATATCATTCCCACTACGACCGATCTACTTGTGTCTGTCAGAGGGTTGCAGCGTTGTGGGAGGGTTTAGGCGACATCTTGCCTGGGCTAACTTTTCTTTGCTAGATTTATTGCCACTCTCGCCCTTAATTCCGTAAACTACCTATCTCATTAATCCACAGTACTATATATATCACACTAACTAACTTGGATATCATGTTGTCAATATGTTAACACTTTTCACTTGCCTGGCCTGAAATGAAATCCAACGTTGCCGCGGAAGCTAATGATTGCGGTTCTCATTCTCAGGATGGTGCACTATGAACAGGCTCCCCCACTGCCGCAGGATCGCCCTCGCCCTGCTGATCATCACCGCTTTTGTCACCTTGCAGCCCAACGCCGCCCAAGCCGACGCCCGCCGCTTCGCCTACGTCTACGAGACGACCACCATGCCCCAGGGCCTAGCCGAATACGAACAATGGATCACCTGGAAGACCGACAAGGAATCCGACGACCGGTACGAGCGTCTCGAATTCCGTCAAGAGCTCGAGTACGGCCTGACCGACCGCGTCCAGATCGCCCTCTACTTCGCCGACTGGCGCTACACGCGCAAGAGCACCGGGTCGGACACGCAGGTACGCAACTCCGGCATCGAGGTCATCGCCAACGTGGTCGATCCCGCCACGTCGTCGGTGGGCGTGGCGCTGTATGGCGAGGTCAAGGTCGGCGCCGAAAAGTTCGCCCTGGAAGGGAAGCTGCTCCTCGAAAAGGATCTAGGCGGTTTGTTGCTGGGATACAACGCCATCATCGAAGCCGAGTGGGAGGACGCCGACTGGGTGCGCAACAAGGGCGTGATCGAACAGACCGCGGGCCTGAGCTGGCAGGCGTCGCCTCGTTTCCTGATTGGCGCCGAGCTGCTGCACGAGGTCGAGTTGCCCGACTGGTCGGAAGCCGAGGACGCCCTACTCTACGCCGGACCGAGTGCGTCGTTGCGCAAAGGCAAGGTCTGGGTCACAACGGCTGCCCTCTGGCAATTGACCGACGTGGAGGGCGCTCCGGGCATGCAGGTTCGCGCCCTGCTCGGTTACATATTCTGATGAAACGGGAGATCATGTCTGGAAGAACGATCAAGACGATCATCCTCGCACTGTCGGCGACCCTCGTGGTCGTCGGCTGCGCGGGCATGGCTTCGCGAGTGCCCCCGGTGGATGAAGCCCAGGTAGCCGCAGCCGAGAGCAAGGGGCTGAACCGGACGACCCTCGAACGCGGGCGCGTGATCTATCTGCGTGATTGCGGCCGCTGTCACACTCCGGTGTCCGTCTCGACATACGACGAACAGGGTTGGCGCGAGATCCTGCCCAAGATGTACGAGAAGGCCTACCTGTCGTCACAGGAATCGGCGGACCTGGGAGCCTATGTGCTGACCGTCAGTCGCCTACAGGATCGGCGCTGACGGGATCGGCTCAAACGGAGCGCCAGGCTTTCATAAACGCCTCCCGCTCAACGCACCACGGTGAACTTCATGACACTCGCCTCGTCGCCGGCCTTCAACCGCGCCCAGTACACGCCCGACGGCACGGTGCGCCCTTCATCATCGCGACCGCTCCAGAGCAGCTCACGCTCCTCGATGGCGCCCAGGACCGGCCCCACATTCTGCTTGTAGAGGCATCGACCCTTCATGTCGAAGATCTCGAGGCCGAGATCGGCATCACTCTCCAGGAGATAGACAATGCCCATCACGCCGTCGAAGGACGGGTTGGGTGTGGTGTTCAGGATGCGCAGGGGCGAGCGCGTCGTTGCGGCCATCCGCCAGGCCACCCAGCTCAAGGGGTCCAGTTCCACATCCAAAACGGCGGACGCGAAGGACAAGTCGACTTCCGTCGAAGCGCCGACTAGGTGGATCGAGCGCCAGTCATCGCCGTCGGCGGTCGTCACCTTCAAGGGATAGACGTTGTCGAAGACGACGCCGCTGCGATCGACCAGCGAAACCGTCAGCTCCGTGCCCACGCCGACACCGCCTTCGACCGTATAGGTCATCTCCAGATGGGGCACGGTGCTCTCGTTGAGCCAGGGCGTAAAGAAACCGGTGAGGTCCTCCAGGGCATGGGCGCCGGCCAAGGCGATGAATTCGTCCGTTTGGACGACACCTTCCGGACGGCTGCCGCCGGTGGCCCAGTCCTCGATCAGGGCGAAGAAAGCCGTGTCCCCCATCCGTCCACGCAGCATGTGCAGGATCCAGGCGCCCTTGTCGTACACAACGCGATCGAGGATCGGGAAGGGATCGTAGACCGTCGTCTGTCCGATCCAGTCGTTGCCCCAGCGTATCCAGTCCATCTTCCAGTAGTAGCCGCTGTGGTCGACCGTCCCGTCCATGCCGTAAAGGTGTTCCCGCCACAGGGCCTCGGTGTAGGTGGCGAATCCCTCGTTGAGCCAGATGTCGGGCCAGGCCGCGGGTGTAAGCGAGTCGCCGAACCACTGATGGGCCAGCTCGTGGACCACGATCCAGTCCTTGATGTTGCTGTCCCTCATCAAATCGACGCCGAAGCTGGAAACGGTTTGGTGCTCCATGGCGCCGCTGCGGGTGTTTATGTACTCGGCGTGACCGTACTTCTCGTCGGCGAAGGGATAGGGCCCGACGAGCCCCTCCATGAATTCCATCATGTCGCACAGGTTGGCGTAGGCGATGTCCGCCATGTCGCGATGCGGAGGGAAGACCCAGTGATCGATATCTACCGAGGTCAACGGCGTGAGGCACGTCTCACCGAAATGATCGTAATCGCCGATCGCGATCGAGATGAGATAGGGCGCGATGAGGTGCCCTTCCTCCCACACGAAGGTGCGGGTACCGTCGCCGTTGTCGATATCGGCCGCGAGTACGCCATTCGAGACGGCGATCAACCCGTCGGGCACCGTGATCGAGATGGTCGCCAGCGCCTTGTCGTAGGGACGGTCCTTGCACGGCCACCAATTGCGTGAGAACTCCGGCTCACTGAACGTGGCGACGCTGGCGTAGGTGTCGTCCGAGTCGGGGTCGTGGAATGTGAAACGGCCGATACCGTCACCGTTGCCTTCGACGAGATCGCCCCGATAGGACACGATCAAACTGTCCTCGGCTCCAAGTTTCGTAAGCGGCAGGGTGATCATGAGCGAGTCGCCGGCCTGGGTGAAGGCCAGCGGTCCGGCTCCGTCGGTGACCGAAAGGATGTCCAGGTCGATCACGTCGAGCACAAACGTCGTCAGGTCGAGAATGGTGGGCGCATAGCGCACGAAGACCTCACCCGTGTACTCGGTCGCATCGGGATCGATCGTCAGAAGAAGACGATACTCCCGCACGTCGTAATTGATCGTGCCCGCGGCGACGGGACGGTCAGCCTTGTCGGCCAGCATCGCGCGCTTCGCGGCGGCCAGGCAGCCGTGTTCGGGATCGAGATCTCTCGCCGACGGATCGGCTGCGGCCATGAAAGCGGTGAGGATACAGATTGAAATGACGGTAAACCCGAATAGACGAGTATGGGACATAAGATTGCGCCTCCCTGAGGTAAAGCCCTGCGGGCGAAAGATGAGAGTAACCCAGGGGAGGACATCAAACAAGTGGTGCGTCAATCTCCATTCGTGTGTGTGCGGGTGGTGATCGTGGCATCCGCGGGCACCGATCGGGTCACCCAGCAACCACCGCCGATCACGGCGCCGTGTCCGATCACCGTATCGCCGCCGAGAATGGTGGCGTTGGCGTAGATGGTCGCGTCGCTCTCGATGGTCGGATGACGCTTGCCGCCCTTGATCAACGAGCCGTCCTCGGCCTTGCGGAAGCTCAACGCGCCGAGAGTCACCCCTTGATAAACCTTTACTCGGGCACCGATCTCGGTGGTCTCGCCGATCACCACGCCGGTGGCATGATCGATAAAGAAGTTCGGCCCGATATCGGCGCCGGGATGGATGTCGGTGCCGGTGCGGGCGTGGGCCCACTCGTTCATGATCCGCGGCACGAACGGTACGCCCAGTCGGTAAAGCGGGTGCGCCAGACGGTGAACCGTCACGGCCAGCAGACCCGGATAGCAGAGGATGACCTCGTCGAGACTCGTGGCGGCCGGATCGCCCTCGAAAGCGGCCTTCACGTCGCCCTTGACCAGGTCGCGCACTGCGGGCAGCACTTCCAGATAGGTGATCGTCACCCGCTCTGCGACGTCGCGCAAGGTCTCGCCATCGCCCGCCTCGGGCAACGGGCACGGCGCGTGAACCGTTTCGCGGGCGCTGAACGCCAGAGTGTTTTCGACGATGGTCGACAAGTCCACGAAGACCGCGTCGAGATTGGCGGCCACGACCGTCTCCATGCAGGCCTTGGCGCTGATGCGCTCCCCGTGATAGCCGGGGAAGATGATCGTCAACAGACGCATGATCACCTTGTCGACACGGGAATAGGACGGCAGTTCCGCATCCCCGATGCGGTTGATGCCGCCGGGTCCCTCGTAGGTGTCCATGATCCTTCGCGCCAGGTCCTGGGCCCGGTCCGAGCAGTCCTTCGCCATTGTCTTTCCTCCACGACCCGCTCTAATAGGCTAGGTCCTTGTACATGTCCGTGGACAGATATCGTTCGCCGAAACTGGGAATGATCACCACGATCCGCTTGCCGTCGTTTTCCGGTCGGGCGGCATAGGTCAACGCGGCGAAGAGGGCGGCGCCCGAAGAGATGCCCACGAACAAGCCCTCTTCCCGGGCCGCGCGGCGCGCCATCTCCATGGCCTCGTCGTTGGCGACCTGCACGACCTCGTCGATCAGTCCCGTGTCGAGGACGCCCGGTACGAACCCGGCGCCGATACCCTGGATCTTGTGGGGCCCCGGTTCACCGCCGGACAGCACCGGCGAATCGGTGGGTTCCACGGCGACGACCTTGAAGCCTGGGCGACGCTCCTTTAGCACGGACGCCACGCCCGTGATGGTCCCGCCGGTGCCCACGCCCGCAACCAGGGCGTCCACTTCCCCACCGGTGTCTCGCCAGATTTCCTCGGCGGTGGTCCGCCGGTGGATCTCCGGATTGGCCGGATTATCGAACTGCCGGGGCATAAAGGCGCCCGGTCGCTCGGCCACGAGTTCGCTCGCCCGGACCATGGCGCCCGGCATGCCGCCGGATGCCGGAGTCAGCACCAATTCGGCGCCGAGGGCGCGCAAGATGACCCGACGCTCCATGGACATGCTGTCGGGCATGGTCAGGGTCAGCTTGTACCCCTTGGCCGCACAAACGAAAGCCAACCCGACACCGGTGTTGCCCGAAGTCGCCTCGATGATCTCGGTGTCGGGCTTCAGGCGACCTTCGCTTTCGGCGGCCTCGATCATGGCCAGGGCGATCCGGTCCTTGACGCTCGCCATGGGGTTGGCGAACTCGAGTTTGGCGACCAGATCGGCGCCCGTATCGTTGAGCCTGGGCAACCGCACCAGCGGCGTGCCGCCGACCAGGTCCAGGATGCTGTCGCGTATATATCCGTCCATCCGCGTCCTCCCGCGTTCTCCCGCGTGTGAAATCCCCTCAATCGGGTAGATCCTCAAGGTACCCAACGAACAAGGAGGCGGCCACCGGCCGCCTCCCGTGTATGCGTGACGAGTCCGATCAGGATCTTACGTGTAGATCCGCCTGCAGACGGGCGACCTGGACCTTGCCCCCGAGGATGATCAACCGACCGCCGGCCACCAATTTCTGCTCGGGACCGGGGTTGAAGATCATCTTCCCCTCGTGATCGAGCATCCCGATGACGATCAGATCGTAATCGCTGCGGAGTGATGTCTCGCGAAGACGCTTATCGACCAGGAGACTGTCCGTCTCGATCTTGATCTCCTCCATGCACAGTTCGATATCGCTCTGGTGGGACAGGACTTCCATGTAGTCGAAGACGGTCGGCCGTAGCAGGGCCATGGCCAGCCGATTGCCGCCGATGTGATACGGCGAGACCACGCGATTCGCTCCGGCGTGCTTGATCTTGCGGATGGCCTTATCGGCGGCGGCGCGGGCCAGGATATAGAGCTCCGGGTTGTCGTTCAGGGACAGTTCACGGGCCGAGAGAGTGATATAGAGGTTGGCCACGTCGCTGGACACCGTGGCCACCAGACCCTTGGCGCGCTTGATGCCGGCCTGTTCGAGCACCTCGTCCTCGGTGGCGTCCCCGAGTACGACCAGCCGGCCTTCGCGTTGCAGGTCATCGGCCGCCTCCGGGTCGTCGGTCACGATCACGTGGGGCTCGCCCTCGCAGACCAGTTCATCGGACACGATACGGCCCATGCGGCCGAAACCGCAGATGATGTAGTGACCGTCCAGCTTATCGAGTTCCTTGCGCATCATTCTTCCTCCGAGAAAACGACGCAGATGCCCTTCCACCACGATGCCGCCGACCGCGACCGAAACATAGCCGATCAGGGCCATGCCGCAGAGGATCTCCAGGGTGATCACGATCCGCCCGGCGTCGGAAAGCGGGTGTACCTCGCCGAAACCGACGGTGCTCAGGGTGATAACCGTCATGTAAAAGGCGTCCATGGCCCTGAAATGCTCGACCCGAACGAGCACGATCGTGCCGACGGTCACCACGATGGCCAGCAGAAGCAGGGCATAGCCCAGGTGCCGATACCGACCCGTGGATTCACCCACTTCCGTTCTCGCCATCTCTCCCCCGCGCGGGCGGGACTTGCCCCGCCCTCGGAAATATGTGACATTGTTGAGCGGCCGGGACCGATGGTAGGGAACTCCAAGCGACCCCGGCTGTTTCCATGTCTTTCAACCCGCGGACCATAGATCAGTCAAGGACGGATGTCGATGATGTTTGCTCAGACCAACACACCGAGGATCGCCGTTTGCGCGACCCTGACGTTTCTCGCTCTCGTCACGGTCCTCTCCCCGCCGGCCGCCGCCCAGGGGCAACCGAAAATATCCATCGAGCCTACGTATCTGGATTTCGGTCTCATGCAGCAGCGGCAGGCCGAAAATGCCACGATCATGATCACGAACGAGGGCGATGCCGACCTCGTCCTCGGCGAGGTTGAGGTCACCTGCGGCTGTACCGCGGCCGAACCCGCCTCCAAGCTGCTCAAGCCGGGCCAGAGTACGGAACTCGCCGTCACGTTCAACAGTCAGACGTTCGGGGGTGAGACGATCAAGTACATCAAGATCAACTCAAACGACCCCTTCAATTCCGTGATCGACGTGACCGTCCACGCCAACGTGCACGTGGCGCTGTTCGTCGAGCCTTCGTGGGAGAGCGTCTCCTTCAAAGCGGTGCGCGCGGGCTCGACCAAGGAGCGCGTGCTCACGTTCTCCACCGGGGACGTGCCGGATCTCCAGGTCACGGCCACCCGTTATTCTGAGGACCTGTTCGATGTCGTAGTCAGTGACTCGGAAACCGGTGATCCCCAGGAAAAGTTAGTGAGCATATCGGTCCGATCAGACGCTCGCATCGGCACCTTCCGCGAAGCCCTCAACTTCGAAACCAACGTGCCGAACCGCCTCAAGCTGCATATCGAGGCCACCGGCCGAATCGTCGCTCCGATTGCCGTGAAACCCGACAAGGTCAACCTGCGCTATCTTCAGCGCAACCAGTCCGTATCCAGGATCTTTACGGTCAGTTACGAGAAGGGCATGGAGTTCAACGTGACGCGCGCCACGATCGACCTGCCCGGTTTCACCGTCAAGGAGATCGCCCACGACACGGAGAAGTCTCTGGTCATGATCACCATCGAGGGCGTGCCCATTTCGGTCAGCGACGAACGGGCCAAGTCGAGCGAAGGGCGCATGAAGGGGACCCTGCGGATGTTCACGAATCTCAAAGCGTATCCGGAACTGACCGCGTCGGTCATGTATCTGCTCAAACTCTAGTCCGGGGTCGTCATGAGTTCCAACGTCGGCCAGGTCAAGTCCTACCCGCCCAAGAGCGTCCTGCGGGAAGCCGCGACGCTCCTCCTGGTCGCGCTCTTGTTGACCACCCTCGCCTGGGCGCTGCGTCCGCCGCGGCTTCCCCTGCGTGCCGATATGGCGCTCTACGAGTTGGACCTCGGCTTTCCCGTCGCAACCCCCGGCGAGGCCGTCGCCAATTATGACGGCAATACGCATCTCTTCATCGACACGCGTGCTTTTACCCGCGAAGGCCGACGCATTCCGGGCGCTTTCCGGATTCGTCAGGACCAATTCGAAGAGGATCTGCTGGAGGTCTTCGACTTCATGGCCCCCGAAGACCCCCTGCTGCTCTTCGGCAACGGGAATCTCATCCTGATCGCGGCCGTGGCGTCGCGACTGGAGGAGAGAGGCTACCAGGATATCACGCTCATGTCCGGCGGATTGGACCAATGGACAGCGGCCGGCGGCGAAACGGCGGAGGCCGACCATGAGTGACGCAACCGCCCCCCGCGGACTGATCATGCCCGATTGGCTGGAACTGCTGCTGCGTTTCCTGGTCGGCGGAACCTTCATCTATGCGGCCTTCGACAAGATCGCCGACCCGGCGGCCTTCGCCCAGGCCATCCACCACTATCGCATGGTGGGCGGCGCCTTCCTCCATCCCATGGCCCTCTATATGCCCTGGTTGGAGTTGGTGACGGGATTCGCCATGATCCTCGGGGTCGCTCGACGGGGTGCGGCGCTGCTGATCGGCCTGATGCTCGTGATCTTCATGGCGGCGATTATTTCCGCCATGGCCCGTGATCTCGACATCAGTTGCGGCTGCTTCCATACCGAGGGCGGGCACACGGTGGGACTGTCGCTGTTGCTTCGAGACATAGGCATGCTGACGGGCTCGGTGGTCTTGCTGATCAACCGCGGTGTTCGTAGGACATTCTGATCTGGTAATTGAGTTCAACAATCATTTATCGATCCCGAAAAATCGTATTTGACATCAAGCCCCCGCCGCACAATCTTGCCGATCAGAGAGTCCTACGGGTCACTTTCGGAACTAAGGAGTCACCATGCCCGCAAAAGTAATCGTCGATGAATGCACCGGATGCGAATCCTGTGTCGAGGCCTGTCCGACCGAAGCCATCACCATGAACGATGACGACATCGCGCTGGTGGATGTCGACATGTGCACCGATTGCGAAGCTTGTGTGGAAGAGTGCCCCACTGAAGCCATCTCGATGGTCGAGTAACGGGTCCTTACCGCAGAATGCCGAGGACTCCGCCACAGGCGGAGCCCTCTTTTTTATTCCATCCTGATCAGTCGCCGTGCTGCGGCCGCCAGGGCGTATCGGGCACGTTCGATGCCGCATTGGCCCAGCGAGCGGCTACGAAGAGCCAATCGCTCAGACGGTTGAGCCAGATCAGCACGGACTCCGGTACGGATATCTCCCTCGACACACCCACGGCCCGTCGCTCCAGACGCCGGCTCACCGCCCGCGCCGCGTGCAACGCCGCACCAGCCGAACATCCACCCGGCAGGATGAAGGCGTCCAGGGGCGCCAGTTCTTCCTCCATGCGATCGATACCCTGCTCGAGCCACCCCGTATCCAGGGCCTCGATCTGACCCGATTCGCGGGCCAGTTGCTCGCAGCGATCCGGGTCGGCCAACACGGCCCCCAGTTCGAAGAGGGCGGACTGGATTGCTTTGAGCTTGTCGCTCAATATCGTCGTGCGGGCCCTCAGGTCCGGCCGCGAATCTTCAGTGCGGTTCAGGAACGCCACGGCCAAACCGAGCATGCAGTTCAGTTCGTCCGTTTCGCCGTAGAGATCGACACGGGCGTCGGACTTGCTCGTGCGTGATCCCCCGATCAGGGACGTGTCGCCTCCATCGCCGGTGCGTGTGTAGATTTTCGTCATGACACCTCCTCCCTTCGCATCATAACAGGACGCGGCGCGATCCTCAACGGACGAGCGTAAAGCTCCCGGATGCGCTCCGGTCCGATCCCGAGATCACGGCCCTGTAGACAGCCGACGCGAGGGGCCGACCCTGGTCATCGAACCCGTCGAAGACGAACAGGCCTTCGCCGTTTCCATCTGCGGCCACGTGTACGGTGCGCAGACTCCGGCCACGCAGGTCGCAGACCTCCACGCGGACCACTTCGCCTGGAGCCGCCGTGAAGGCGATGGACGTGCGCGGATTGGCCGGATTGGGCCAGGGTGCGCGCAGGGCCAAAGGTGCAGGCGCGGAAGGCTCAACCGCCGTGGCGCCCCCATCCAGCGGCAACACGCACATGAACGGCGGCCGTCCGACGGCGATCGGCGCTGTCGTCAGTTCAAGCGCCGTCCAGGCGTCGTAGACCCTCAGGCCCGCGGCGCCGACGGTCCGGTCGCACAGATAGATCTGGTTCGCTCCGTCCCACGTTACGTCCACATAGTCGTACCCACCCGCCGAGGCGACCGTGTTCACGAGGCTCCCGGCGGGATCGAAGGATTTCAGATGCGTGGTGAAGGTCGCATCGCTGACCACGCACCAGGCGTGCGTATCGTCGAGAATCGCGAAGGACAGGATCTCGCCACCGAGTTGCTGTTCGGTGACCCACAGGCCGCCCGACTGAAGCGTGACGAGATCGATGGCCTCTAGGCCTGCATCAGGGGTCGCCCAGTATCCCGTGGTCGCCACCAGGAGCTCATTCCCGTCGGGCGACACCTGCGGCCGCGCAGAGGGGTTCTGGCCTGCGAGCAGGACGCCGTCGATCTCCGGCGTGCCGGTATCGGTGTCCAACCAGTCGCCCGCGTACATGTCGAAGACGAGCAGACGGCTGCCGCCGGCCGGGTTCCACCAGTTGTCCCGGTCCAGTCGTTGGCAGGTGATGTAGAGGTATCCCCCGACCGCCTGCATCCACGCGGTCTCGGGCATTCCATCCGCGTCGGCGAAGGCGGCGGTCGACCAACTGTCCAAAACGACGCCGGCCTCAACGTCCACCTGCAGCAGCACCGCCTCGTCATAGCAGGACACGTAGGCCGTACCGTCGGGGCCGAAGGCGATATCCTGCGGATTGCGGCCGACCCCCACGCTGAACTGGCGGAGTGTGGCGTAGTCCTGGGCCGGATCGAGAACCTGGATGTTGGCCGCACCGCGGTTGACCACGTAGTAGAGACCGTCGTGCCAGCGGGCGACGGCGTCCGAGGTGATCGTCGCGGCATCGATGTCGGTGGTCCAGGCATCATCGCGCGCTACGGCGGTGCCGCCGCCATAGGTGACATAGTCGGTAGTCAGCACGAGGAATTCGTCCCAGGCCGCAGCGGGCGCGATCGAGAGGCCCAGGACAGTTGCCAGGATGAGTCCGTTGAGTGTGTAGCGCATGGTCGTCCTTTCAATGGAATATCAGGGAGACGCGAACGGACCGTCCCGGCAAGGGATATCCTTCCACGTCGTAGACGTCGTTGTCGGTCAGATTGAGCAGTTCGCAGGTCAGGCCGGTCCGGTTGCCGCCGAGAACGTTGGCGCCGTGCCAGACGTGCGACGCCGACAGGTTGAAGAGCGACCGCGACGGGATGCGGTCGGTCTCGGTGTTGTATCGGTCGCGGTAGCTGGCCGATTCGTAAAGCCAGCGCACACCCCAGGTCCAAACGCTGGTTTCGACCTGCCACCCCAGGGCCGTCTGCAGGTCGGGCAGGTAGGGCAGGTCGTGCCCGGCATAGATGGGATCGTCGCCGCGGTCTTCGGTATCCTGGATCGTGGCGTTGCCCCAACCGCGGCCGAAGCGACCTGCATCCACGACCCATTCGACCTCCACTCCCACTGCGCGCATGCGGCCGTAGTTGTCGGCACGGCTCGTGTACTGGGAGTTTGGGGTCCACAGGATGGCGTCGGTCACGTCGGATACGAACCAGGCCAGCCTCAACTGCCAAGCCTCCGATGGTCGCCAGTACGCCGTCACGTCACGTGATTCGATTTCTTCGGGTTCCAGGTCCCGGTTCCCGTCTACGCCGCCGCGATACCCGAAGAGTTCGATCCAGGTGGGCGCGCGATACGACCGGGCCCAATGCGCTTCGCACCTCAGGCGCCCGGGCCGTATGTCCCAGGACAGGGCGATCGCCGGCGACGGTTGTTCGTGAACATGGGGTTGCTCCAGCGGCTGTTCGGGCAAACCGGGCCAGGGCGGCAGCGGCGGAAAGTCATCTTCGAGCCGCTGCCATCGCCACGACGGCGATACCATCAGACCGGATCCGGGCAGGGAGAGGTTCACGCCGGTGAACGCGCCCGTCGACTCGCGGGTCCGCCGAGGATCCACTAGATCCTCGTGCCGCCAGTCGAAGCGCTGCCGCCGCCATTCAGCTCCGACACGGCCCGAACAATCGACGCCGGAGGTCAGGACCGTATCGAACCGCCAGGTCAAACGTCCTCCCACATGATCACTGCGACTGTGGGTAACGCCTGGAGGATCCCAGCCCACTTCCCGCTGCTCGTCGCGCAGACGTTCGTCGCTGCGGCGGGCGTCCAGGACGTGGAACAGCTAGCCTCACGCATCGAAGAGTTGAAGGACCGCAAGAACAAGGCCAAGAAGGCCGCTACGGGCGTGATCCCGGCCGCACAGGCTGCTGCGAGGACCGCCGAACTGTTGCAGCAGG
>DAOVZQ010000091.1 GCA_030635025.1 bacterium | reverse complement strand
CGCCGAAGGTCACGTTGACCGTGGCGGTGGCCGTCTCGCCGCCTTGCAGGGCGCCCCAGGAGCCGCCGTCGTCGCCGTGCCAGTTGACGGTCACGCCGTCGCCGGTTGGGCCGGTGAACGTCAGGATGTCGGTGCCGCCGGTCAAGGATGTGCCCGAGTTGACCACGACGCCGGCCGGGAAGGTGACCTCCACGTCGGTCAGCCATTCGCTGTCGGTACTCGCATTGTAGGCCGAGATGGTCAGGTCCATGGTCGTGCCGGCCAGGAATTCGCTCTGGGCGCAGGTGACCGTTGAGCCGGCCACGCTCTTGTCGATCCCCTTATAGGGGCTTTCGGCCTGATAGGTGATGCTGTAATTGAGCTGCGACCCGATGTCGCCCGTGTTGGTGATGCGTACGACGTCGGTGTCTTGTTCACCCGCCTCCAGGGTGGTGGAGCAGGTGGTGGTGCTCAAGTCGATGGCCGGAGAGGCCATCGCCACGTCCTCGACATAGGGCTCCCTGTTCTGGGCCGTGACGACTATGTGCAGCGGCAGGCCGCCGTCGGGTGTGGTCAGGAAGTCGATGACCACGGTGCCCGTCAAATCCACGCTGCCCGCACCGATCAGGGTCGTGCCCTGGCTCAGGCCCACGTAGCTGCCGGGGGCCGCGCTGACCGTCAACGTGGTCGCGCCGAGGGCGTCCACGGTCACGGGGTTGACGGCCGGTACGCCTATGTAGGTGCTCAGGCTGGGGTCGCCCTGCAGGTTGTAAATGTTCCAGTAGTACTCTGTGCTTCCCGAGCCCGCTTCCTGGACGGCCAGGTTGCCGGCGAAGACCAGAGCGTCGTTAGTCACGTACCACAGGTCCATGCCTTCGCCGTGATCGTGGAAGACGCCGTCGTAGGCGCCCACGCCCGTTTCGGCGAAAGCAGTGTCGCCGTCGATGGCGCTGGACGGGCAGGACCCCGCGCCCCACCAGAAATCCTCGTCCCACAACGTGTTGTTGCTGGCGCCGATGTAGCCTATGGCGCCCTTGTCAGCGGCCCGTAGCCAGGTTTCGCCGAAGCATTCGCCGTAGTCATAGGTGCCGGTCAGGCAGCAATTGCCGATGGCGAGGCAGTATTTCCCGTCGTTGCCCAGACTGTTGATGTTCGACTGGGTGAAGAGCGGGTCGCCCCAGCTGGTCTCGCTGCCGTGGGCGGTGTAGTTGATGAACGCCACGCCGTCGCTGACGGTCTGGATGATGGCGCTTTCCACGGCGCCGCTCGAGGCCGGGTAGAGCCAGGTGTTGCTCGTGAGGTTGTGGGCGGCGTTGAAGTAGTTGTCGGTGCCGTAATTGATCTGGCCGTTGCCGTGGGTCGGCGCATAGCCCGAGTCGACGCCGGCGATCAGGGTCACTTCGCCCAGATAGCTGGGATCGGGCATGGTGAACTGATCGTACATCATGGTCTTGTCGATCATCGCCTGTAGCTGTGCGGCGTTGGTGGCGGAGAAGCGGCCGTAGTAGATGTCCGGCACGTAGTCGCCGTCCATGGTGCAGTAGGGGCGGTCGGTGGCGTCGCCGCCCACGGAGTAGGTGGGCGTCTGGGCCACGTCGCCCACGAAGAGTACGAAGCTGGGCGCCGGCTGTGCGTCCGTGGCGCTGTCGTACAGGGTCTGGATGTAGCTCTGGATCGACGTGGTGGTCGAACCGACTTCGGGGGTGCCGGTCACGGCCACGATCATGTTGAATCCGCGCTGGATCTTCCAGTTGACGAAGTCGATGAGCTGGTACTCGAACTCCGGCGGCGTGACGATGACCATGGTCACCTGGTCGCCCACATGGTCGGGGTGGCTGTCGTGCAGACCCTTGGCGCCGTCGAGCTGTGTGTAGAGGTGCTCGAAGAAGGGGCTCGCTGTGCGGGCGTACAGGTCGTCGCCGGCGCTTATGTCGCCGCCCTCGAAGACGATGTCGAGATCGGCGCTTTCGACGATCACCAATTCGCCACTGCCGGGTTTGTAGGTCACGGGCGCGAACTCGAGTCGGCCGAAGTCCATGGCGCGCAGTCGGCCCTGATGGACGACCACGGCCGTCTCGCGGGCCGTCCGTTCGACCTCGTAGGTGGCCTTGTCATAGACGAAGGGCCAGGTCTCGCGGTCCGCGTTCTTGGGCATGGACGGCTGGGTCGGCATGATCAGGTCGTCGATGCCCAGGTCGGCCAGTTTCACCGTACGTGTTTGCACGTTACGGGCCTCGACTCGGGCCGTGGCGCCGAGGGGCAACGCGATCAGGGTGTTCATCAGGGGCAGTTCGGGGGCGCCCGCGGTCTGCGTGGCGTGGAAGCCGGGCAGGATGAGGCGCGTGAAACCGCCGGCCTTGGTATCGACCGCGAGGGTTTGGATATCCCCGACGCTGACATGATAGGTCAGGCCGCCGGCCTTCTGCTCGAGCAGCCTCATGGACGAGGTTTCGCCGCCGACGGGAATGACACCCGCCTGGGCGATCCCGGCGGTGACCAGTGTGATCGCAATCAATAGGCCGATGAGCGCACGCTTGGGCATGAGCAAGCTCCCCTTTTGGCAGGTCTTGAGATTTTGGTAATGACACCCCACAATTATCTCTTCTTTTAGTCACGAAATGATCACGGTATGTAGACTGCATAGATTTATTGCAGTTCGCCGTGCTGTAGGCCGTACCCGCCTTTGACACGATTTAGTCATGTGTTAACATGAGGTTTCGGGCTTTACCCCACTTCGAGACGGAGGAAACCTGCCCATGGGCGTGCGCACATATCACAAGCCGACATCGCTCGCGGAGGCCGCCGGCCTGCTCGCGGCCGATAAGAACGCGGCGATTATCGGGGGGGGCGCCTTCCTGAGGCTGGGCGCCAGGACCTTCGAGACGGCGATCGATCTCTTCGATGCCGACCTGGACTATATCCGCGAAACGGATGACGGACTCGAACTGGGGGCCATGGCCACCTATCGCATGCTCGAGACCGATCCGCTGGTGCGGACCTATGCCGACGGCGTGATCGCGCGGGCGGTCGAGCGGATCGTCGGCGTGCAGATGCGCAATATCGTCACCGTCGGCGGTACCGTTTTCGGGCGTTACGCTTTTTCGAATCTGACCACGGCCCTGCTCGCTCTCGACGCCGATGTGGTCCTGCACACGGCGGGGCGTTTGCCGCTGTCCGAATTCCTCTCGCGCAAGCCCGACCGCAGCGATGTTCTCGGCGCGGTCGTCCTGCCCCGTAACGCTGGACGCGCGGCCTGGCAGGATCTTTCGCGTACGACCAACGACTACGCCGTCCTGAACGTCTGCGCGGCCGTCCGCGACGACCTGCGTGTGGTTGTAGGTGCTCGACCCGGCCTGGCGCGATTTTGTCCCGCGGCCGCTTCGGCTGCCGCAGCGGGAGGCGACGACGCCCCCGCACGCGCCGGCGAAGCCGCCGCGGCCGAACTGGAGTTCGGCGACGACCTGCGCGCATCGGCCGACTATCGCCGTCGCCTGTGCCGTGTTTTGGTGGAACGCGCCGTCAAGGAGGTGCTGTCGTGACCATCCATTTCGAACTCAACGGACGCAAGGCGACCTGGGAAGTGGAGCCGGGCGAGACCCTGCTCGACGCCCTGCGGCGCCACGAGATCACGAGCGTCAAGAACGGCTGTGACACGGCGTCCTGCAGCACGTGCACCGTCCTGCTGGACGGAAAGCCCGTTCCGTCGTGCGCCGTGCCGGTGTGCCGTGTCGACGGCCACGCGGTGATGACGGTGGAGGGCGTGCCCGAAACGGCGCGTCGCCTGGGCGAACTTCTCGCAGCCGAGGGCGCCGACCAGTGTGGTTTTTGCAGTCCCGGCCTGGTCATGTCGGTGGTTGCCATGACCGATGAGATGGACGATCCCTCCGACGCCGAGATCAACGCCTACCTGTCCGGCAACATGTGCCGCTGCTCGGGCTATGTGAGCCAGACGCGGGCGATTCGCAAGTACCTGGAGGTGAAGTCATGAGCGAGGTCGGACGAAGCCTTCCCAAGATCGACGGTGTGGGCCTGGTCATGGGCCGCCCCGCATATACGGACGACCTGGCGCCTCGCGACGCCCTGATCGTGAAGGCCCTGCGCAGCCCGCACGCCTTCGCGCGCATCGTGTCCATCGACACGACCGCCGCCGAGGCCATGCCCGGCGTCCATTGCGTGCTGACCTGGCGCGACGTGCCGCGCGTGGCCATCACCCGGGCCGGACAAGGGCATCCCGAACCTTCGCCCCGCGACCGTTTCATCCTGGATGAATACGTGCGTCACGTGGGGGACGAGGCGGCCGCCGTGGCCGCAGCCACCGTGGCCGAAGCCGACGCGGCCCTGGCCGCCATCGTCGTGGAATACGAAGTCCTCGAGCCGGTTCTCGATTTCGAAACGGCCGAGGGACACGCCTCGATCCTGCACCCCGAGCCCGAGGCCCACGAGAACTTCCCCATCGGATTCGACCCGGCCCGCAACGTGGCCAGCGCCTACGCCATGAAGGTCGAGGACGTAGACGCCGTGGCCGAGGGGGCCGAGGTCGTTCTGCGACGGACCTATTACACCCAGGCCCAGCAGCACGTGGCCCTGGAGCCCATGGCCTGCACGACCTGGCTCGACGTGCACGGTCGTCTGAACGTGATCTCGTCGACCCAGACGCCGTGGCACGTGCGACGCATCATGGCCCGCGCCCTGGACATCCAGGTCAAGGACATCCGCGTCAACAAGCCACGCATCGGCGGCGGTTTCGGCGGCAAGCAGATGATCCACGGCGAACTTCTCTGCGGCCTCTCGACTCTGCGCACGGGGCGGCCGACCAAGATGATCTACTCGCGACACGAGGTTTTCGAAGCCACCAACACACGCCATCCCATGCGTCTGGACATGACCGTCGCCGCGGATCGTGACGGCCGGCTGCGGGCGATCGACATGAGAATTTTGTCGGACACGGGCGCCTACGGCGAGCACGCGCTGACGGTCTTCATGATCGCCGGCGCCAAGACGTTGCCCCTGTACAACAAGGTCGATGCTGTACGCTTCGGCGGAAAAACGGTCTACAGCAACCACCTGCCCGGCGGCGCCTTCCGCGGCTACGGTGCGATCCAGGGCAACTTCGCCCTGGAGTCGATCCTCGCCGAACTGGCCCATGAGCTGGACCTGGACCCCATCGCCCTGCGCGAGATGAACATGATCGCCGAGGGGGAGACCTCGCCCATCTTCGCCATCATGGGCGAGGGCACCGAGGGCCGTGCCCAGACCGTCGACAGCTGCAAGCTGCCCGAATGCATCCGGCGCGGGCGTGAGATGATCGGTTGGGACGACAAGTACCCGCGCCGCGAAGTCGGACCGGACAAGGTGCGCGGCGTCGGTATGGCCCTGGCCATGCAGGGCTCGGGTATTCCGGGCATCGACATGGCGTCGGCCACGCTCAAGCTCAACGACTTCGGTTCGTTCAACCTGCTGATCGGCGCCACGGATCTGGGTACCGGCAGCGACACCATTCTGGCGCAGATCGCCGCCGATGATCTGGGCGTGAGTACGGATCAGATCATCGTCTACTCGAGCGACACCGACCGCACGCCTTTCGATACGGGCGCCTATGCCTCAAGCACCACCTATGTGTCGGGCCATGCCGTGCGCGACGCGGCCGCCCGGATGAAGGCGGCGCTGATCGTCGAGGGTGCGTTGTCTTTGGGTTGCGACCCGGCCGCCGCCACCTTCGACGGTGTCGAGGTGAAGGGACCGGACGGAAGCATCAGCCTGGAGGACCTATCCACACACCTGCTCTACAGCGAGCACCAGAAGCAGCTCTGCGTCACCGGCAGCCATCTCTGCGAGAAGTCGCCGCCGCCCTACATGGCGGGCTTCGCCGAGGTGGAGGTCGACACCGCGACCGGTCTGGTCGAGCTGATCGATTACGTGGCCATCGTGGACTGCGGGCAGGCCATCAATCCCAACCTGGCCAAGGTTCAGGTGGAGGGCGGGCTGGCCCAGGGTGTAGGCATGGCGCTCACCGAAGAGGTGCGCTACGGCAAGCGTGGACATCTGCGGACCAATACCATGATGACCTACAAAATCCCGTCGCGTGAAGACCTGCCGAGCCTGCGTGTCGAGTTGGTCGACAGCCACGAACCCAGCGGCCCACATGGGGCCAAGTCCGTGGGTGAGATCGGGATCGATACGCCTCCGGCGGCCATCGCCAATGCCGTATTCAATGCGGTGGGTGTGCGGCTGCGCGATCTTCCCATCACACCCGAGAAGGTGCTGGCGGCTCTGGACGCGGCTCGCGGGGAGGGTTGACCCCGTGAGCGAACGCCGGTGCGTGGGACAGTCCCTCAAGAGACGTGACGCCTGGGACAAGGTGACCGGCCGGACCCGGTTCCTGGCCGATATTCCCCAGCCCGGGGCCTGGTTCGGCGGGGCGCTGCGATCGTCGACCGCCCGCGGCCGGTTGCGCGGAATCGCCCGCGATCCGGATTTCGACTGGTCGCGCGTGACGGTGATGACCGCTGCCGATCTGCCCGGCCCCAACGTGGTGGCCATGATCCACGAGGACCTGCCCCAGTTGGCCGATCCGGACATCAACTTCGTGACACAGCCCCTGGCTCTGGTCGCCGCCCCCGATCGCGAAACGCTGGCCGCGGCCCTGGCGGCGCTCACTCCCGACATCGAGGAATTGTCGCCGGTGCTCACGGTCGAGCAGGCTCTCGCCGGCGGCGACGTGATCTGGGGCGAAGACAACGTTGTCACCGACTACCTGATCGAGTCCGGCGACGTGGATGCGGTTCTCGAGCAGGCCGATCTGATCGTCGAGGGGACCTATCGTACGGGTTATCAGGAGCACATCTACCTCGAAACACAGGGTGTGATCGCCACGCCCCGCGACGACGGTGGCGTGGAGATCCTCGGCTCCATGCAATGTCCCTTCTACATCCTCAACGCCCTGGCCCACGGCCTGGGCGTGGACCGCGACCGGCTGGTCGTACGCCAGTCGCCCACCGGCGGCGCGTTCGGCGGCAAGGAGGACTACCCGTCCATCATGGCCCTGCAGGCGGCGGTGCTGGCCCAACGATGCGGGCACCCCGTGTCGATCATCTATGACCGTCACGAGGACATCGCGGTCACCACCAAACGTCATCCCGCGGTGATACGACACCGGACCGCGGTCGATCGACGGGACGGACGACTGCTCGCCGCTGACATCGACGTGATCGTCGACGCGGGAGCCTTCGCCACCATGAGCCCCGTGGTGCTGTCGCGGGCGATCCTGCACGCGGTCGGGGCCTACGCCATGCCCGTTGCGCGCATTCGCGGGCGGGCCGTGGCCACCAACACGCCGCCCAACGGCGCTTTCCGCGGGTTCGGCGTACCCCAGTCCATTTTTGCGGCCGAGCGTCATATGGATCGTATCGCTCGCGTGCTGGAAGAGGAACCGCACCTGCTGCGTCGCCGCAATATTCTGCAGCCCGGCGACACGTTTCCCTTCGGCCAGCAGCTCAAGACCGAGGAGGTGGCCGCCGAACTCGTCTACGAGCGCGCCTTGCACATCTCTAATTTCGACGACCGCCGGCAGGCGGCCAAGAGCGCGAACGAAACCGCCGAGCGCAACGGTGCGCCCCTGCGTCGCGGCGTGGGGTCGGCCCTGGTCTTCCACGGTGGTGGCTTTACCGGCGATGGGGAGCAGCGCATCTCCGCCGAGGTCAAGGTGCGGCGGGAGACCGACGGTTCGGTCACGCTGTTGATCAGCAGCGTGGAGATGGGACAGGGTGCCGAGACCGTCATGCCCATGATCGCGGCCGAGGCTCTCGACCTGCCCGTCGATAAGATCACCTACCATCAGCCCGACACGAGCGCGGTGGCCGACAGCGGCCCGACCGTGGCGTCGCGGACGACCATGGTCGTGGGACGCATCCTCGTGCAGGCCTGTCGCAACCTGGTCGAGCGCGAAGCCGAGGGCGCCGAAGCGCCCTGCGAGGCAACCGCCCGTTATGAACCCGATCCCGAGATGTCCTGGGACCAGGAACGCTTCCAGGGACATGCCTATCAGGGCTATGCCTGGGGCGCCGCGGTCGTGGAAGTGGAGGTGGACACGGACACCATGGAAGTGCGGCCGATCCACTGCTCGGTCGTGGTGGAAATCGGCAAGGCCATCAACCCCGTGCTCTGCGTGGGACAGGTCGAAGGCGGCGTGCTTCAGGGACTGGCATGGGGCTCATTGGAGGAAGTGAAGACCGAAGGCGGCCGCTACCTGAACGACCGCATGGCCACGTACATCATACCCACCTGTTTGGACGCGCCGGATTTCCAAGTCGAGCTGGCCGAGAAGCCGTCCCCGCGCGGCGCATACGGCTCGAAGGGACTCGGCGAATTGCCCATGAACATGGGTGCGCCGGCCCTGGCGTCGGCCATCG
>DAOVZQ010000130.1 GCA_030635025.1 bacterium | reverse complement strand
TCCCCGAGCGAGTTGATGGATGTGATGACCCGGACGGCCGTTCACGGTAACGGTAACGGCGGCGGCGGCAAGTATGATACGGCCTACGGCTGGGGGCGCATCGACGCCTGGGCGGCATTGCGCCACCTCGATGACCCGGTTTCCAAGGCTCCTGTGGCCACGATAGTCGATTCCGCCGGTGGACTGATGTTGACCGCCGCGCGCATCGACGCTGGCAACCTGCTCCGCTTCAATCTCTCTCGTACGGGCAGCATCCAGCTGAAGATCTACGATGTGGCCGGTCAATGCGTACGCACCCTGGTTTCCGGCGTCACGATGACCTCCGGTCCCCAGGAACTGGTCTGGGACGGCCGTGACGACCGCGGCCGACGGTCCACGTCCGGCGTCTATTTTGCGCGCGTGACGGCCGCAGACCAGGCGGCGGCCTGCAAGTTCCTGCTCATGCGGTGATCAGAGTGTACACGTGTAGACTTTGAGGTGAGAGCCGGTCCCGCCTATTCGAACGTAGGTTCATCCCCGATGGACAGCCCGAAAGGCAGCGGCGCGTTCAGCAGGGATATGCCGAAAGCCCCCGTGCGGTTGCGGTTCAGGTTGTACATGAAGCCCGGTTTCAGCCCCCAGAATTCGAAGAGTCCCGGGTAGAGGTTGACGCGCAGCTTGTAGTCCTTTGACTTGGCCCAGAGGACCGACGCCAGCAGCGAGTCGTTTCGATCGTAGAAGACGCCGCCGGTCACCGCCAGCTCCGCGCCCTCGTGGTAATCGGTCACATCGAGAATTTCGTCGGCCTTCAGACCTGCGCCAAAGGACACATTGCGGCCGCCGTCGAAGCGCCGCGTAACTCCGAATTCCGCATGGGTCCCATAGTGATAGAAAAGGGCCCACTTCCGCTCCCACCAAGGCATGTCCAGCTTCATGGCGAAGTTCTGACCGTTGTTCACCAGGGTCTTGTGTTCAAGATCGATCATCGGCTGGTAGGACCAGTCCGTCATATGCAGCGTGTTGCTGAAAAAGCCGCAGACGCGCTCGCTGCTGAAGAGCAGGATGCTCGCCGGGTCGAAGAGCCAGATGTCGGCCACGGGGTCGGTGGACCAGGTGTCGCGGCTGTCGTTCTCCACGACCTCGTTCAGCAGGTGATAGAACATGATGGTCGATCCGCCCCAGATCCCCGGGTGAGCATAGTCGTGGGCGCGGTACCACTCCACCATCATGCGGTAGCTCATGCCGCCGCCGATCAGGTGCTGTGTGTAGTTGGGCCAATAGTGGGCCCGCTTCGAATCGAGGCTGATGGGGATGATCTCCCGCTTCATGAAATCCCACCACCCCTCCTGCTCGATGGCGGTGACGGGATTCAACAGGTTGCGCCAGACGTTTTTCCAGCCCTGCCGGTAGTTGATGTCCAGCGGGTGGTTGTGCCGGTTGGACAGCTGCATGATCCCATAGCCGCCGTTGATGATCATGCGCAGGGGGTGGATCAGTGCGTCCGTGCCGTAGTCGTAGCCGTGATAGAAATAGTAGCGTTCCTGATCGTCGCTCTCGAGCGCGATAGGCGCGTGGTCCTGGGCTGCAGCGCATGCGCTCATGAGGAATATCCCCGCGAACAGCAGGATCGGGAGGTATTTGATGGCCGTCTTAATCATCCGAGTAGAGTAATAGCTCATCATCAGTTGGCAATCTATTAGTTGTGCCTCTGAGAATGTCCCTGCGAGACGCGTCACCGGCCTCCGATCGTATAGCCCAATTCCAACTACGCGTAGACGTATGCCCGGGTAGGGATGTACGATATCCCCTACCCTAAAAGACCGTTTGACAGGTGGGAGATCATGACTCACCATTGTAAATAAGTATCGAAACTGACTGAAAATGAAGCGTGGGAGTCAACGCGTGTCAAAGTCGAAATACCGCCTGTTCTGCTTCATGCTAGCCCTGATCGTCATTTCCGGAGTTGCGGTGGCCCAGGAACTCGACGATTGCCTCATGTGCCACGACGATGAGGAGTTGACCAAGATTCGTGGTGAGCGGGTCGTCTCCCTTTATATCGATCTCGATCTGTACGAACGGTCCGTACATGGTCGCGAGGAGATGCTCTGCGTCGATTGCCATGCGGATCTCGAGGGTCTTGACGACGAGCACGCTGAAGACCTCGAGCCCGTCGACTGTTCCATGTGCCATGATGAAGAAGCCGAGATCTACGGCCGCAGCATGCACGGAACGGCGGCCGCCGAGGGGAATCCCGACGCCCCCCATTGCTGGGATTGCCATGGCGCCCACGATGTCCTACCGCCCACCGACCCGGACTCCAAGGTCAACCGTTTCAACATCCCGATCATGTGCGGAAGCTGCCACAAGGAGGGGACCAAGGTCGCGCGCATGTACGACATTCCCCAGGACAGCATTCTTACGCACTACTCGCAGAGCATCCACGGTGAGGGACTCTTCCGTCGGGGCCTGACGATTACGGCGGTGTGTTCCGACTGCCACACATCGCACAGCGTGCTGCCTCACACGAATCCGGCTTCGACCATCCATCGCGACAACGTGGCCGCGACCTGCCAGCAGTGCCATGGGCGCATCGAGCAGGTCCACCAGAAGGTGATCGCCGGCGATCTCTGGGAGAAGGAGCCGCACAAGGTGCCGGCTTGCGTCGAATGTCACCAGCCACACAACGTGCGTCGCGTCTACTACGAGGAAGGCATGGCCGACCGCGAGTGCATGGACTGTCACGGACGGCACGACCTCGTCGCCGAGCGCGACGGCCGGTCACTGTACGTGGACCACGGCGAGACCATGGATTCCGCCCACGCCAAGGTGACCTGCGCCCAGTGCCACACCGGCGCCACGCCTTCGCACCAACGTCCTTGCGTCACGGTCGTCGATCATGTCGACTGCTCGATCTGTCACGCCGACCAGGTGGACCAGTATTCCGGCAGCACTCACGGTGTGCTCGCCGCCGCGGGCGACGCCGATGCCCCCGGGTGTCTCACTTGCCACGGCACACACGGCGTGCGCAGGAAGCTCGATCCCCTCTCGCGCACCTACGTGAGCAATATCGCCGAACTCTGCGGCACCTGTCACGGAACCGGCGAGCAGGCCGATGTGCGGCACGATGACGATTTGACGGGTATGGTCGAGAACTACGCCGCGAGCGTTCACGGCCGGGCCGTCCAGGACAAGGGGCTCGTCGTCGCAGCCACTTGCTCGGATTGTCACACGTCCCATGCGGTCCTGCCCCAGCGAAATCCGTCTTCGAGCATCCACCGCACCAACATCGTGCCCACCTGCTCGAAATGTCACGAAGGCATCTTCGAGATCTTCAAGTCGAGCATCCACTTCACGGGCGAAAGCGTCGATGGTGTCGAACTGCCCATGTGCGACGACTGTCACACATCGCACCAGATCGCCAGCACGGAAGAAAACGCGAGCAAGCTCGACCTGGTGCAGCATTGTGCGCATTGTCATGAGGACGTGACCGAGTCCTACTTCGAGACCTTCCACGGCAAGGTCGTCGATCTGGGATTCACGGCCACGGCCAAGTGCCAGGATTGTCATGGGTCCCACGACATCTTGCCCAAGGCCAACGCGGCCTCGATGATTTCCCGCGAGAACATCGTGGGCACCTGCGCCCAGTGTCACGAGGGGTCGCACCAGCGCTTTGCCGACTTCCTGCCCCATGCGACCCATCATGATCGTGACAAGTATCCGTTCATCTACTGGACCTGGCGCATAATGACCAGTCTGTTGATCGGTACGTTCGCCTTCTTCGGACTGCACACCCTGCTGTGGCTGCCCCGCTCCTTCATGGCCATGAAGCACGGTCGCTACCTGCGGCAAAAATCAAAGGGTCAGAAAGAGGTTCGCCGGTTCTCGGTGCTGCAACGCAACCTGCACATCCTGGTGATCATCAGCTTCCTGAGCCTCGCCGTTACCGGCATGACGCTCAAGTTCTCCTACCTGCCGTGGGCGCGGGCTCTCTCGCACTTCCTCGGCGGTTTCGAGAGTACGGGTCTGATCCATCGTTTCGCGGCGATCGTGACCTTCTTCTACTTCGGGCGTCACATCATGGACCTCTTCCAGCGCAAGCGCAGGTCCAAGCAGAGCTGGCATGCGTATCTGACCGGCGAGAATTCCATGGTGCCCAACATGAGGGACCTGAAGGAACTGGGTCAGACCTTCAAGTGGTTCATCGGCGCCGGACCGCGTCCCCAGTACGGTCGCTGGACCTACTGGGAGAAGTTCGACTACTTCGCCGTGTTCTGGGGCGTGGCCATGATCGGTTTCACCGGCTTGACGCTGTGGTTCCCGGAGTTCTTCACGCGGTTCCTGCCGGGATCGTTCATCAACATCGCGACCATCATCCACTCGGACGAGGCGTTGCTGGCCACCGGCTTCATCTTCACGGTGCACTTCTTCAACACGCACTTCCGTCCGGATAAATTCCCCATGGACCCGGCCATCTTCACGCGTAGCGTGCCGCTGGAAGAGCTCAAGGAAGACCGTCCGCGCGAGTACAAGGAACTGGTGGAGTCCGGCGAGCTGGAAAGATTGTTGATCGAGCCGCAGCCCGAGAAGCGAACGAAATTGTTCAAGATCTTCGGCTTTACGGCGCTGACGATCGGTATCTCACTGATTCTTCTGATCATCTGGGCCGAGATCGTCGGCTACGGCTAGACGTTCGAAAGGAAACGACATGCGCATCGCCAGGTCTCTTCTTGTGGTGTCCGTCCTAGTGATCGTCTCCCTGTCGGCGACATCGCCGAGGGCGGAAACGCCTGATACGATCAAGGTATCCGGCAGCTACTGGTACGTGGTGGACCACATCACGCAGGTGGACGAAGGCGCCCGGGTCCGGGTGTGGCTGTCCATGCCGGGGAGTCGTTCGGGCCAGGCCGTGAAGATCCGCAACATCAGCCCGCGTCCGACCGAAATTCTCGTGGACGGCGATCATGGGAACCGCGTGGCCTACTGGGATGTGACGCCCGCGCCCGACGCCCAAATCATGCTCTTTCACTACGACTTCGATGCGAGTCTGACGGCCACGTCCATCGAGATCGATCTCGATATTGTGGAGTCGTACGACAAGAAGTCGGACCTCTATCGTCGCTACACGGCTTCCAGCAATACGATCAGCATCAACAGCGAGATCGAGGACGCGGCTCGACGCATCGTTGGAGAAGAAGACAATCCGTACCATCGCGCCAAGATGATCTTCAGCTGGATGGTCGACAATCTGGAGTTCGTACCCGGCGGCATTACGGACCGCAACACACTGGGCACGCTTCAGAGCCGTCAGGGCGACTGCGGTCAATTCAGTCGTCTCTTCACGGCCATGTGTCGTTCCCTGGGCATTCCCGCCCGCACGATCACGACCCATTGGTTGACCGGTGGAGTGCACCGCCTGGCCGAGTTCTATCTGCCGCCCTACGGCTGGTTGCCGGTGGATATCTCCACGGCCCAAGTGTTGGTGCCGGACCATTCCTTCTTCACCCAGGACGAGGCGCATCAGTTCGCCAAGGAGAAGGGCATTCCGGTCATGGATCCGGAGTGGCTCTTCGGCCGCGCCCCCGTGTCGCAGATCGTATTGACGGTGGGCAACGATCTGAAACTCGTTTCGACCCATGGGGAAGAGCCGCTGACCTTCGCGACCCTCGAACCGGGCGGCGATAAGGCTTCACCGCCGGCGATGAGCATCGAGGGCCTGGGCGATGAGTATGTACCGGGCGGTTTCATGACCTGGGGGCCGGTACTGAACGACGAACAGATCCACGACATGACCCACCAGAAACTGGCGGGGCGCTTCCTGTCCAAGGGACTCTACGATGTTGTCGAGCAGGGCTGTCTCCAGATGCAGGCCTCCGATCCCGATGCCGTCACCAGTTGGATGAACCTCGGACTGGTCAACCTGCGCAAGGGTCTCTACAACAAGGCCGAGGCCTGCTTCAACAGCGCGCTGCGGGGAAGCGCCACAGGTCGATACGAAAAATTCGAGAGCGTTATCTGGGCGCATAACTATCTGGGCAACTGCTACGATCTCATGGGTCGACGTGAAATGGCGATCAAGCAGTATGCCGAGGTCGAGGCCATGGACAACAATTACAGAGGCGCGGTGACGTACGCCCGGTTGTATCAGGCGCAGCCCTTTTCTACGGCCGATTTCAAATGAGTCCGAACAAGTGAAATTGATGCAGATATTTCCGTCTTCTTGTTGTATCCCTATAATATGAAACGCCATGATCGAGTCTGTGTGTTGATCGTCCCCGGGTCCGACCGGGGGCGCGATCGGTGCACGTTCTCGGCTATTGGGGGGGCAACGTTTAGAATTTGTCGTAGGATGTGACCAATTCGAACCGTTGATGGTCTATCGGGTGAGTACGCGGCAGCGAGAATCCCGCTTCATAATTGAAGATTTGTGATTTTTTCTGCTAAATAATCACCCACAGGAGCCGATAATACTTTTGGGAAGGTATGTATCTTCCCGCCGAAAGTGTTATGAGGAAAGGATACGGAGATGACTGATACGCGGACCATCGCTCGCGCCGCTTGGCGTGTGCTTATAATTTCGGTGTTGTGTGCGGGGAGCGCCTTCGCCCAATGGAGCGATGCTTCCACTCCTGACCTGGCCGATCTCACTCCGAGCCACGGAGCCACCTGGGCCGATTTTGACAACGATGGCGACCTGGACCTCTATGTGGCGAACAACGGGGACAACAAGCTCTACCGTAACGATGGGGAGGACGGCGCCAGTCCCGGCGATTGGCTCTTCGTCAACGTCGCGCCCACCAGTACGGGCATCGGCAGCAGCCAGGTCTCGAGCGTCGGTATCTGGGGCGACTACGATAACGACGGCGACGTGGATCTCTATCTGGCCAACACCCAGGGCGCCAATCATCTCTTCCGCAACGACCCGGTGACGCCGGGTTGGCCCGAAGATCCGGACCGCACCTTCGTGGACGTCACCAACAGTCTCATCCTCGGTTCCACCCGCAGCACCCACACGAGCGCCTGGATCGATTACGATCGTGACGGCGAC
>DAOVZQ010000127.1 GCA_030635025.1 bacterium | reverse complement strand
CGACATCGGCGGGGACGACATCCTGATCCAGGCCGAGGATCAAAACAACTTCACCTCCATCGATGTCGCCGAGAACGGTGACATATACGTGTCGCTCGGGGTGGGTGACGGCTCGACGTTTCCCTACGTTGTGAAGGTGTTCCGATCCCAGGACGGTGGTGATAGTTGGCAGGACTGGGGCGAACTGGCCCACGCCACCTACGGGTACTACACTCCGGAAATCATCGTCGCCGAAGGCACCGCCGATCGCTGTTTCATCGCCTACACCAAGTTCAATGACGGTCCACACAAGATCTGCGTAGCCGGCTGCGACCTCTCACTGACGGTCGGGGATTTCAGCGGCGAAATCGTCGTGATGGAGGATGCGGGTTTTAATTTCTATGCGCCCGACATCAACTCCGACGCCGACAGCTTTGACAGCTACTATCTCTATCTGGTCGGCATCGGCAACGACTCTCCCGGCAACGACGTCTGGTTCGCCCGCAGCATCGATCAGGGCGCCACCTTCGAATCCGCCTACGCGATCGCCACGCTCGGCAGCTCCGATCCGGATTACGTCGTCCCCTCGGTGGCCTATGGTTTCGGCGGATACGTGCACGTGGCCTGGCATATCAATTCAACGGGGGAGCTGTTCGACAGGGCCCTCCGCTACCGGCGGGCCGCCACATATGCAAACGGCGGGCTGACGGCCTGGGACCCGATCAGGTACCTGACTTCAACCGCGAACGGCATCCACGAAGAGTACGCACAGATCGATGCTTCCAAAACGGGCAATCAGGTCGTGATCGCCTATCGCGAATATGTACCGAGCACTTCCACCGAACTCGGTTTTCTCGGTTCGAACGACCAGGGGGTAACGTTCACCGATTCCCATGTCACATCCGGCGGTCTGAGCTGGCTGGACGGCTTCGAATGGCAGCCGTCCACCGGGAACTGGATCGCTACCGGTTCGGAATATCCCCATGCTGCGCTCCAGCGTTCCGCCGGTTCGGATATAACGACCTGGAGCTCACCGGAGTATTTCGGCATTGATGACGGTTTGGGCCTTTTCCATCCCGTCAGGCTGGCGCTGGACCCCAGTCACGACTACAGATGCGCTTTCGTCTGGAAGGAAGGCTACACCTACCCGGAACCCGATCTCCTCATGTTCGACGCCGAGTGGCGACGGGACCCCGGCTATCCCAACCTGGAGGAAGGCTTCCCCGTGGATCTGGCCCATTCGCCGGCCTCCGATCCCGCCGTCGTGGACCTGGACGGCGACAACGACCTCGAGATCGTCTTCGGTGACACCGGCGGTGCAATCCAGGCCTATCATCACGACGGGACCGCAGTCGCCGGATGGCCCATACAGGTACCCGGCTCGCTCTCCGACGGCCCGGTCGCAATCGGCGACATGCGGGGCAATGGAGAGATGCTGGTCTTGGCCGGCACGACCACCGGGCTGATCTATGCCTTCGAGACGAACGGAACTCCCGTATCGGGTTGGCCCTTCGATACCGGTGAGGGCGCGAGCGCCTACGTTTCGATTGGCGCTCTCGGTGGACCCTACGTGCGCATGGCCGCCGTCTGCGCAGGCGAGCGGCTCTACTTCCTGAATCACCACGGTGATAACTACCACGGCTTCTTCTGGTCATGGCCGGGCCGGACCTTCCAGGCTCCGGTCGCGATCGGTGACATAGACGGCGATGGTGTCTCCGAGGCGGTCGGCGCTGCCTCGGGCAGTGTTTTTGCCGTGCACGGCACCACGCCGACCGGCGTGTTCGGCGCCACGGTTCCTGACGATGTCTCCGACGCGGTGACCCTGGGCGATCTCGACCTGGACGGCGATGTCGAGATCCTCGTGCCGACCATGGGCGGGGAACTCTATGCTTACCAGGGCGACGGGAGCCTGATGAGCGGCGCCTGGCCTTTCGTCTCGCCGACCGGCTACGTGTTGTCCAGCGCGGCAATCGGACAGTTGCTCGGCACGAGCGAACCGGAGGTGGTGTCCGCGGCCCGAAACGCGAACGTTCACCTGGTGTGGCATCATGGCGGCGAGGGTGCCGGATATCCGGTTGAGACCTCGGGTTGGAATATCTACGGCGCCCCGATCATCGGCGCGGTCCTGGAACCGGTTTCGCCCGACGTCGTGGTCGGCGCCCGGGGCACGCGCGGCTGGGCCTGGTCCAATTTCGGCGCCCTGATCCCCGGATGGCCCAAGTGGTTCGACGATAACATCTACCAGGCGCCCGCGATGGGCGACCTCGACCTGGACGGCAGCAACGAGATCGTCTTTATAACCGAGGGCCAACTGATCCTGGTGGACGTCAACCAGGTTCCGTCCAGCGCGGACAAGACCTGGGCCATGTACGGCCACGATCCCCAGCGCACTGGATGTTCGGATTGTCCCGAGGACGTTTATACCGGTATCGGCGATCACGATCCGGGTCTGGAAACCACGGGCATTACACGGGTGTTCTTTGCACCCCCGTCGCCCAACCCCATTTCCGGCCAAGCCACCTTCTCGTTCGCCTTGCCGGTGCGGGCCCAGGTCCGACTGGAAATCTTTGACGTGCGCGGCGCCCTTGTGGCGACCGTGTTGCGCGAGGAGGTCGAACCGGGCGAGCACCTGATCGGCTGGGGCGGCCGCGACGACGCCGGACGCGAATTGGCCGGCGGGCAATACCTGGCACGTCTGCGGGTTCGAGGCCCCGGCGTGGACAACGAACTGGTGCGGAAGGTGACCGTGTTGCGGTAAACCGGCAGCCAAAAGATACGACAGGCTGTTCGGATCTAGGTAAATCGAGTGAGGCCTGGCGAAATTAACCGGTAACAGCTACCGGGAGACGCACACACGAACAGACCTTCCGAAAAAATACCGCAGGCCAAAGGCCGAGGACTTTTCGGAAGGTCTGTTCGTGTGTGCGTCTCTCCCCGTACCCTATTTCCGATTAATCTCTCCCAAGCCCCCAACCCGAGTCTTCTCCTTGTCCGGCTTCCCCCAATAGTTGATCTCGCCGACTCCGCTGACCCGGGCGTCGATACTCTCGGTCGCGGTGACTTCCACTTCGCCCACGCCATTGAGCCGCGCCTTCACGTGCTTGGCCTTCAGACCTTTGCCTTCGATGCCTCCGGCTCCGTTCAGCGTGATGCTCAGGTCGTCGACCTTGCCGTTGATATCCAGATCGCCCGCGCCGTACAGGTCGTAGTCGAAGGTGTCGCCGTCGAAGTCGCGTATGTCGAAGTCGCCGGCGCCTTTGATCTTGATCGCCTTGAGCTTGCGCATGGTGATCTTCATGCGGCAGTCGCCGTCGGGACTGCAGCTTTCCTCCCAGCCGATCGCCAGGGTCTTGCCGCTGACGTCCAACTCGAGGTTGTCGAACAGGTTGTCGTCGAGTGTGATCTCGACTTCCTGTGATCTGCCGAATTCCACCACGATATCCATGGCGCCCAGAAGCTCGATAACCTCGAAGTCCTTCAGGTCGAAGGTGCGGGTCTCCATGTCGCCCGAGCCTTCGATCATGTCGTTGTCGTGATTCCAGAAGTGTTTGCCGGCGACGACGGGGGCGGTGAGCAGTGTGAGGACGAGGACTGCCGTCAGAGGGGGGAGCCATCTACGCTTCAACATCATGTTCTCCTGGTTCGTTGGTGGATCGCAACAGTTGTTTGACGCGGGAATGCGGCCGAAGGTTTGGATATTTATTCCATGTGCGCTACAATCGGGGAGTCACGTACCCCCACAGTCAGTGGTTTGTCCATGGCCCATCGTACAGTCAAATCAGGTTACACCGAGTTCAGCGAACGCCTGAACCGCTTCCCCCAGGGTGCGCCGCCCACGGAGCGCCTCTTCGATATTCTGAAAATGCTGATCGACGAGCGCGAAGCGGCCCTACTGGCCCAGATCCCCATCAAGCCCTTCACGGCAGAGAAGGCCGCGCAGATCTGGAAGATGGATCTCGTCGCCGCCCGCCACGTGCTGGACGACCTCGCGGACCGCGCCATGCTCGTGGATATCGTGCGTCATGGTGTCACCCGGTATGTGTTGCCGCCGCCCATGGCGGGCTTTTTCGAGTTTTCCCTGATGCGCGTCCGCGACGATCTGGATCAGAAGGCTCTCAGCGAACTCTTCCACCAGTATCTCAACGTCGAGGAGGACTTCGTGAAAGCCCTCTTCGTCGAGGGCGAAACACGCCTGGGTCGCATCTTTGTTCAGGAGCCCGTCCTGACCAACGCGTCCGCCGCCCATGTACTCGATTATGAGCGCGCCGGCGAGGTCATTCGCACGGCCACCGCCATCGGCGTGGGTATGTGCTATTGCCGTCACAAGATGCAGCACCTGGGCCGGGCCTGCGATGCGCCCATGGATATCTGCATGACCTTCAACGGCTCGGCCGAGTCGCTCACACGTCATGGACATGCCCGGAAGATCGAGGCCGCCGAATGTCTCGATCTGCTGGACGAAGCCCACGAGCGCGGCCTAGTGCAGTTCGGTGAGAACGTACAGAACAGGGTGAGCTTCATCTGCAACTGCTGTGGCTGTTGTTGCGAGGCCCTGCAGGCCGTCAAGCGCTTCGCCCATCTACAACCCATACATACCAGCAACTACATTCCCGCCGTGGATACCAAGCTGTGCAAGGGGTGCGGGCAGTGCGTCGAGGCCTGTCCGGTGGACGCCCTCAAGCTGGTGCCTGCGTTCGGTCGGAAAAATCCCAAGGCCCAAGAAGCCGACCTGGACGAGGACGTGTGTCTGGGGTGCGGCGTTTGTGTGCGGGCCTGCGACAAGGGCGGGATGAGTCTTCATGAACGTCCGCAACGCGTTATTACGCCCGAGACGTCGGCCCATCGCTACGTGGCCATGGCCATCGAGCGCGGCAAACTGCAGAACCTGATCTGGGATGAGCGCGCCTTGTGGAGTCATCGTGCGTTGGCTGCGGTATTCGGCGCCGTACTCAAATTGCCGCCGGTCAAGCGGGCGATGGCGAGCGAACAGGTGCGATCGCGTTACCTGAACCGGCTACTCTCCAGCAAGAAAACACGGGCGATCAGTTGACCGGCCGGGGTGTTCGGGATTAGAGAGTATTTACATGTTGCGCCATCGGACATCAGTCCGGATATGGTACACTTACCGAGTCATCCCATCAAATTGGATCGTCCGTTCGATATCATGATATAGATGGTCCGACCACATAACTTGGATGTCAAAGATGATCAGAGGCTTCTGGTATTGGCTCATGGTTCTGTTGTTGAGTGGTGCGGCGTCACTCGCCGTGGTGCGGCTCACGATCCCGTCTTGTGTGGATGATCGTCTGACCGCGATCGTCCTTTTTTATATCCTGCCGATCCCCGTCATCCTACTGCTGGGCCGAATCCACCGGTTGGTCGGTGTTGCAGCGGCAATTGTCCTGCCGTTCATCTGGTTGGTCTTGGCCATGGCCGCCGACGATACGCTCCGTCTCTGGCTGGCGCCTCTGCTGGCCGCACTCGTGCTGCTGTGGGCCGACGGTAAGACCCGCACATCGTCCGGAGCCAGACGGGGCGGTTGGTCGGCCTTGGTGTTGGCCGTGGTCGTGTTGGCCTGGCCGAACCCGTCGCCGCCGGCCAACGGCACGCGGTTGTTGTTGCTCGGTGTGGACGGTGCCACGTGGACGCGTCTCGATCCATTGCTCGCCGCCGGCCGCCTGCCCAACTTCGCCCGTCTTCTGGAAGACGGACACCGCGCGCGATTACGTACGTTGCCCTCGATGTATTCTCCTCGTGTATGGAGCACCCTGGCCACCGGCTGTCTGCCCGATCAGCACGGGATCTACTGCTTCAGCAACCACCAGAGCGACTTCAAGGTCGGTCGGATCTGGGATCGTCTTCGCGCCGACCATCGCACCTTCGGTACGTGCGGGTGGTATTTCACGTGGCCGCCCCTGGATGGTCTGGGCGAACACGATTTCGTGGTGCCCAGCATGCTGGCTCCGGACGATGCCTGTCATCCGAGCGAGTGCGGCTTTTTCTGGCAGCTTTGGAACGGGGCCCGAGCCGGGCCGGACCGCACCGCCGACACGTCACCGGCGGCCGCGGGTCTCCAGGCCTTCCGTTTCGGCGTCTCCCTGTCCACCCTGCGTCAGGCCGTTTTCGAGCGTGTGGGCTCGCGGTTCCCGGGGCGCAACGAAACCGACATGGGCTGGCGTAATCGTCGGCTGTCCGCGCGTCTGCAGGGGGATATCTTCGCAGAACTGCTTCGGACCCGAGGTAGTGAATTCGCCGCAGTGCTGTTCAATCAGGTCGACGCTGTGTCTCATCGCTACTGGAAGTACATGCAGCCGGAGTTCTTTCCCGAAGTGACGACGGAGGACTCTGCACGTTACGGCGAAGCCATCCACGCCACCTATGAAGTCATCGATCATGCGTTGGGCCGCATTCTCGACAATTGTCCGGACGACGTGGACGTCATTCTGGTGTCCGACCACGGCTTTAGACCGGCGCTTCGCAAGGTGGCGGACCGCAACATGCGCATTCGCACGGAGCACCTGGTGGCGATCCTTGGGCTCGAAGGGGAGATCTTCGGCACGAACGTCGACCGTAAGGTCTACCTGCACCCGACCGTCGGTTCGGATGCAGAGCGGCAGGCCCTGCTCGACGAGATCGCGGGGACCCTCGTCGAGATCCATCTGGTGGGCGAGACCGAACCTGTGTTCGATGTGGAGATGTCCGACCTGACCCTCTGTGTGCGGATCGCCTCACGTCCCTCCCTGCCCGACGATGCACGTCTGCAGATCGGGGATGCCGTTCACGATTTCGAAGATGTCATCAACGCGTCCCAGGAATGGCACTTTTCGGGCGAACACCATCCCGACGGGGTCTATATCCTGTCCGGTCCCGCGGCGGTTCGCGCCAGCGGTGTGGATTCCCTGAACGTGATCGATGTGGCGCCTACGGTGGCGGCCCTGTTGGGGCTGCCTGTTTCGCTTTTCTGGTCGGGACGTCCGGCATTGACGGATTTCACACTGACCGATCAAGGCTTGGCTGAATATCCGCTGCCTATGTCGGATGTCTCCAATGCGGACATCGAGGTTACCGAGGAGCTCAAGCGGAAGCTGCGAGCCCTGGGGTATCTGGATTGATGTAGGAGACGACGTCAGACGTCGTGCCGCATGGGTTGCCACTTG
>DAOVZQ010000451.1 GCA_030635025.1 bacterium | reverse complement strand
GGCCGGATCGTCGCCAGTCCGCCAGGTCATGAGGTCCCTGGGTTCGTCATCCTGCCAGAGGACGAAACACCACGTATCACCGGCTGAAGCGATCGTGGCCCAAGCGGCGGACGCCTTGGGAATCCGTTGGTCCAGGGCGGCGAGCGCCGTCCGTCGCCGCTGCTCCCGGTCCGGCGACGACATGGACATCGTGTCCAGATAGGCCCTGGCGTCATCGTAACGGGGAACCGACAGATAGGTGCCGGTGACATTCCCCAGAATCTCGCCGGCCCGCAGCCGCGACTCCTCGTACCGTTCAGGTCGAGGCGCCGGTAGATCCAGATAGGCGGTGTGCAGGGCCGCAGCTTCGATGTGGCGCTTCAGGAATTGATCCGTCAAGAGGGCGCTGAACCAGCGGCGCTCCTCCTCATGGTCGGCCTGTGTGAAGTAATCCGGGTCCAACAGGGACAGCAGGACGCTCGCCAGATCCTCGACACGATCGCCACCGCCCGGTGGGACCGTCTCCACCGACAGGGTCCGTGCTCCGCGCCGCACCAGATCAAGACGCGCCTCGGCCGAGAGCGGCGCGTCGGCAGGGACGACATCCGCCGGCGGGATCACCCCCATCGACAGCGCCGCATCCAAAGCGCCGGCACCGAAGGGGTGTGGATCCATCGTCGTCAGATCGGACAGTTCGCTGCGAGTCGTGAGGTGGACGATCAGACTGAACAGGTCAAGTCGATCCGGAGCCCCGAAGATTTCCGGGGTTATCAAGGCCCGATGAGCCCGCTCCAGGGATTCACGGGACGCCGTCCGAAAGGCGGCGAGAAATAGATCCGTCTCGTTATGCCAGCGCGTTTCCTCGCTGACGGCTTCGCCGCCGCTGAGCCCCCGCCAAAGACGACGCGCCGCGTCACCAACCGTTTCGCTCCAGAAAACACGACCCGGCGACCGCTCGCGCAGTCCCCGGGCTTCACTATAAGCACGCTCCGCCGCGCGCAGATCTCCATGGGTCAGCGTCTCCGTCGCATCGGCCAGGATATCCCAGTAGCTCATCGCCACCCTTCCCCATCACACGACTATGTTCACCAGCTTGTTGGGAACCACGATCACCTTCCGCAGATCGCGGCCGTCGATCAGTTCGGGAATACGTCCGTGTACGAGGGCGTCGGTTTGGACCTGGGACCTGTCCGCATCCCTGGGGGCGTCCATGCGTTCGCGGATTTTTCCATTGATCTGGATGACGTAGGTAACGGTATCGGCGATCAGGAACTCGGCTCGCCATTCCGGCCAGCCGGCGTCGAAGACGCTGTCCTCGTACCCGAGTCGTGACCACAACTCCGCTCCCAGGTAGGGAGCGAACGGGGCGATCATACGAACCAGAACCTCGAGAGCCTCCCGGTAATCGGTGTTGTCCAGGCCGACACGATCATGACCGGCATATTGAAACAAGGCGTTGGCCAGTTCCATGAGGCGACTCAGCGCCGTGTTGAACTGGAAGCGCTCGATATCCTGGGTGCACCCCTTGATGGAGTTGTGCATCACGCGCCGCAACTCGGGCCAGCGCCGCGCGGCTTCTTCCCCGGTCAGTTCCATGGAGTCCGCGGAAGCGTCTCCGGCGGGCGAACGCGTCTCCAGGGCCGCATCGATCAGGCGCCAGATGCGGTTGAGGTAACGCCAGATTCCATCGATGCCGTCGTCGGTCCAGTCGCCGCCCTCTGCAAAGGCGAAACCGAACATGAGATAGGTCCGCAGGCAATCGGTGCCGTAACGCTCAAGATAGTCGGCGGGCACGACCGTATTACCCTTGCTCTTGGACATCTTCTCACCGTCACGGGTGATCATGCCCTGGTGGCGCAAGGCCTTGAAGGGTTCTTCGGAAGGGACCAACCCCAGATCGTACAGCACCATGTTGATGAACCGCGAGTAGATCAGGTGGCCGTAGGCATGGTCGGCTCCGCCCACGTACATCTCGATGGGAAACCACTTTGTGAGCGTTTCCATACGGAAGGGCGCGTCGTCGAGGTCGGGCTCCAGGTAGCGCAGGAAGTACCAGGAGCTGCAGACGAAGGTGTCCATGGTATCAGGGTCGCGCCGGGCGGCCTTGTCGCATACCGGGCACCGAGTGTCCATATAGGATTCGTTCGCGGCCAGGGGCGACTTTCCGCGGGGACGATACTCGTCCACATCCGGCAGCAGGATCGGCAACTGGTCTTCGGAGACCGGAACCACTCCGCAGTCGGGGCAGTGGATTATGGGAATGGGCGCACCCCAGTAGCGCTGGCGGCTGATGATCCAGTCGCGCAGGCGGTACTGGATGGTGGCACAGCCCAGATCGCGGGCCTTCAGGTCCTCTACCATCGATTGCCCGCCCTCTTCATTCGGGGCGCCGTCGTAACGACCCGAGTTGGCGAGGGTGCCTGGACCGGTATATGCCGCATCGATTGCTTCGGCCGGACTCTCGCCGGGAGGCAGGACGACCTGTCGGATCGGCAGATCCAACTCGGTGGCGAAGCCAAAATCGCGCTCGTCGTGACCGGGGACGGCCATCACCGCGCCGGTGCCGTAAGAGGCCAGCACGTAGTCGGCCACCAGCACCGGGATTCTCTCGCCATTGATGGGATTGACCGCGACGGCCCCCGTATGGACGCCCGTCTTGGGCCGATCGGTGCTCTGACGATCCACTTCGCTCAGGCGTTGGGCATCGTGTCGGTACGTGACGACGGCCTCGCGATGAACGTCGTCGGTCAGCGCATCCACCAGGGGATGCTCGGGGGCCAGGGCCATGTACGTTACGCCGTGCAGGGTGTCCGGACGGGTCGTGAACACACGCAGGAGAACATCACCGTCTGCGTTGATCTCCGTACCCGCGGGCGGTTCGCCGTCGACCGAATCGGCCGGGACCGCGAAGACCACCTCGGCGCCATGGCTGCGGCCGATCCAGTTGATCTGCTTCTTCTTGGTT
>DAOVZQ010000352.1 GCA_030635025.1 bacterium | reverse complement strand
GCGGCTAATTGCGTCGTTGACCTGGGTCAAAGCGGCGCTATGCGCACGGCGCTAACGTCGTCGGGTCGTATCGTAGGAGGAGATTGCGCCGGAATGAGCGAGCTTCGATCTGTTCAGAGCAGCGGACAAGACAAAACGCGGAGAGGCGTTTTTATTCTCCTCGGGATGGGCCTGTTCGGGCTCTTGTTGCTGCTGCTGATCCCTGTCCTACACACCCCGGTTGAAGACGGGCAACCCGAGGCCGCCGCCGACTTTAACCTGAAGCTGTTCGACGGCGGCAGCTTCCGCATGATCGACCATCTGGGCGCGCCGGTGATCGTCAACTTCTTCGCCTCATGGTGTATCCCGTGTATCGCCGAGGCCCCGGCGCTCGAGGCGGTCTCCCGGGATTACGCGGAGCGCGGGGTAACGGTTCTGGGGGTCGCCGTCCAGGATACCGAAACCAAGGCGCGGGAATTTGTCGAGAAACACGGGCTCACCTTTCCCACCGGCCTCGACGAAGGAGAGATCAAGGAAGCCTACGGCGTGTTCGGCATACCGACTACCTTCTTCATCGACAGGGAGGGGTTCATCCAGTACACGCACGCCGGAATCATGACCGAGGATCTGTTACGCCATGAACTGGAAAAGCTGCTTTAGCCGGCCCGTCCGCGCCGTCTTGCTGGCGGTCGCCCTGACGGGGTGCCTGGAAGACGAAATCAAGCCGCTCGCCGAGGGCGTCGCGGCGCCGCCGTTCACGCTGGCGCTGGTCGACGGCGGTACGGCGACCATGGAGGCGCCGCACGGCAAGGGCCACGTCATCACCTTCATGGCTTCCTGGTGCCCGTGTTCGAACGAATCCATTCCACTGATGAAGGACGCCTTTGCGCGGCACCGCGACAGCGACATCGCGTTCCTGATGATCGGCATCCAGGAGGCCGAGAGCAAGTTCGAGAAATTCGTCGCCAAATGGGACGTCCCATATCCCGCCGGCTACGACGCCGGAGACAAGATCGCCCGCGCCTACGGGGTCAACGCGCCGCCGACGACGATCTTTATCGACAGCGAGGGAAAGGTGAAACGGGTGTTCTACGGGAACATCAAGGACAAGGAGCAGGAATTCCTGGCCTGGATCGACGAGCTTCTCTGATGGGATATCTGGCGGCCTTCGGACAGGGCTTCGCGTCCTTCTTTTCAATCTGGCAGGTCTGCATCCTGCAAATCTCGCCGTTCTTCCTGGCCTTCGTTACCGGTCTCTATTTCGCCGACCGGCCGGCGCGTGGCGCAAACGCATTGTGGCGCCGGGTAATCCTGCCGGCTTTGTGCTTCGCCGTGGGATTCAGCATCTTCTACGCGCTTTCCAGCGTCACCGGCCTGCGTATCGGCCGGATTCTGTCGTATAACAGCGGCGTGCTGCGGCTCGTTGCCGGCGCCTGGATTCTGGCGATGTGCCTGTTCATCGTCCTGCGCGGCCGGGTCGCCTGGATCGACCGCCTCGACCGTCCGCTGCTTCTCGGCGCCGCCTCGCTGATCCTGGGCACCGCCTTCGCCCTTGTCTACTCGCCCTGCATAACCCCGGCGCTTTCGGAAATCCTCGGCATGACGGTGCGGCCGGAAACGGCGGTGCGGGGCGGCGTGCTCGCCCTGTTTTACAGTCTCGGCATCGACCTCGGCCTCGGCGTGACGGGTGTCGCCCTGATTCTGCTTCTGCGGCGCGTCGGGGCGGTGGCCCGGAATTACCGCCACGCGAAGGACGCCGGCGGGGTGATTCTGGGCGTTCTGGCCGTGCTCAACCTGTCCGGCCAGATGACCGCGTACAAGGCCTTCGTGCTTGGCTTTCTGGTCGCCTGACGGCGCCACCCCGGGGCGGATATCCGGGGAACCACTTGACAACGGTCAAGGCAAGCCGCGCACTGATGTGCCTAACTGACGATGGCCTAGTATTTTTTCCCAGCCATCCAGCAACGGCGGGAAAATCGCCATTATGGTGCCGGTGTTGCCGACCGCCAGGTAGATCAGGAGGTGCGAAATGCACAAGACAATTAGCGGTTTCCTTGTTTCGACCATTCTGCCAGGAGTACTTCTCTCGCTGGCGTTGTTGATCCCGTCGGTAGCGACAGCCCAAGGCGTAATGCCGTGGCACAGCGCCGTGGAGGATGCGTCGGACGCCAAGGACTTCCCCCTGAAGGATCCCATGCTGATGTACAACGCCGGCGGACTGGACGGCAAAGTCGCCGTGATCGGGCTGCCGAGCATGCGCACCTACCGCCATATCGATTGCGGCGTGGACCTGCATGAACCGGTGTTCAGCGGCACCAATGCCGGCAACAAGAACCTGACGCCGGACGGCAAATATCTCTACGTCAACGACAAGGGTTCCAACACGGTCTGCGTTATCAACCTGCAGACAGGCTTCCTGCAGCGGGTTATCGCATTGCCGTTCCCGTTCGGCGTTCACCACATTTCGCTGGATGACACCGGCAAGTACCTCTATGGCACCGGCGAATACACGGGCAAGATGTCGAAGACCGAGATCGCCACCGGCAAGACCCAGGTCATCGATTGGGGGCCGGCGCCAAGCGCCCCTGACTATCTGGATGTGGACAAGAAGGGCCGCTATGTCTTTGCGGGAAACTACTACCACTCCACCGTCGGTGTTTTCTCCACCAACCCATTCAAGTTCATCAAGGAGATCCCGGTCGGCAAGAACCCCCATGGTACAGACGTCATTCCGGAGAGCACCCTGGTGATAGTCAGTGACAAGCTGTCCGCCACCATGACCGTCATCGATATCGACAAACTGGCGGTCAAGAAGGTCATCCCGACCTGCGCCGGGCCCCTGCACTCGGTCATGGACGTATATGACAAGGATGGCGGCACCTACGAACCTGGCAAGGACAGCCCCAAAGGCCTGACGTCCAAGTATGCCTATGAGAGCTGCTTTGTCTCTGACTCCAACGTCAAGATTGACCTGAAGAAACTCGAGGTTGTGGATGAGATCCCAACCCACTACCGTACCGGTCACATCGCCATTAGCGCGGACAACAGCTACGTGATCGCACTGAACAAGTTCTCTACCGGCCTGTTCAGTCCGACGGGGATTGTCTATCCGGTGAACTTCGAGATGTGGGACGCCAGGGAAGAGAGCCCCACCTACGGGAAGACCCTGAAGATCACCCCGGTGGATGGCGAGCCGCACAACGCCAAGTCCATATTTGCGAACCAGATCAAGCGCTGGAATATGGGCCAGGCGGAGAAGGGCGGTCTGCTCAAGGCCAAGGCCTTAACGCCGATGATCCAGCCTGCCCACCGGGCCAAGGCAAGGATATTTTATATGCCGAAATCCACGGCCAAGCCCGGCATCAGGGAAGTCGACGGGGTGAAGGAGATCCACGTCAAGGCCTTCAGTTATGGCTATATTCCCAGGCAGATCAGGGTGGACAAAGGTGACAAGGTCAGGATCTTCGTCACCAATATCGACCGCGCTGCCGGCATCACCAAGAATCCTGATGTCACCATGGGATTCACCATCTACGGCCCCTATGGCCTCAGAACCAACTTGAGCGCCCCGCGCGGAGTCACTGCTGTCACAGAGTTTGTGGCGGATATTGCGGGCGAATATGCCATTTTCTGTCAGCACTTCTGTGGCCCATTACACCTGGAGATGAGGGGATCATTCTTTGTTGACGATCCCGACAAAGGCCCATCTAACCTCGCCGTAGGTGACTATGATTTGGCCCAACAGCTTCCAGGTTTGGTTGAAGAGGGTGAACTCACGATTGGTGAGCGCGTACAGGGGTTTTAGCGTGCCCAGCATGGGTTAATGATTTTCTCATGTTACAGGCCGCTTCCAGAAAAGGGGCG
>DAOVZQ010000050.1 GCA_030635025.1 bacterium | reverse complement strand
GCGGATGTGGCGGATGAGTTGGCGCACAGACGCGTCGGCGCGAATCACGCCCAGGCCACCACGCTCGCGGATCCTATTTTGCAACTTGTCGACCCAGGGGTTTGACTGGGTGCGCACCAGATACTTGGCCGGGTAGCCGTAGGCGCTCATGGCCGCCCCCAGCAGTTCCCAGTGCCCGAAGTGACCGGTCATCAGCAGAGCGCCCTTGTTCGCCGCCCGCAGCTCATCGAGATAGGCTGTGTTTTCGAACCGGACACGAGCGCGAATCCGCGCCGGAGTAAGTCGAGCCAGTGTGAAAAATCCGAAGAGTGTGGCACCCAGGTTGGCATATACGCGTTCGGCCAGATCCCAGAGCGACACCACATCGCGGTCCGGGAAGGCTTGTGAAAGATTATCGAGCGCCACGTTGCGGCGGAGCCCCACGTGCCGGAACACGAAACGCCCCAGCCCGCGCCCCGCGCTTTCCAACCAGCGCTCGGGCAGTATGCTGGCCAGCGCAAACACAGCGCAGAGCAGTGCGTACTCCAGAGCCCATCTGATCTTCCTTGGCAGCAAAGTCCCCCCTAACGTTTGTCCTTCGCCGTCATGGAACCCAGATCTTACGGGCGATCCCGCCGCCGGGCAACCTAACGATCAGACCCGCAATCTCCAGAGCCATCAGTCCTTCGTGCCAGATCGAATCCGATCCTGCCCAGCGGTCTCGCAACTCGGAAAGACGCAGACCGGTCAGGTCAAGTCGATCCCAGATCCAACGGGCCGCGGAGCCGGCAAGCGGCAGTAAATTATCCGGCGGTTCACCCAGGTCGGGATTACGTCCATCGGGACGCCCAAGAACATCGATCACATTCCGAGCGGACTCTACGATGTGCGCACCTTCGCGCAAGAGATGGTGACATCCGCGGCATCCGTCGTCGTCTACGGGCCCCGGCACTGCGAATATTTCCCGTCCCTGGTCCATGCCGTGATAGGCCGTAGACATGGCCCCGCTGCGCATGGGCGCCTCGACCACGATCACCCCCTGCGCCAACCCCGAAACGAGGCGATTGCGGCGCGGGAAGAGGAACGGCAAGGGTGCCGTGCCATCGGGAGCTTCGGTAACAACACAACCGCGCGATTCGATGCGCTTGCGCAAGCGGACGTGGCGGGCCGGATAGGTGCGATCCACACCCGTGGCCATGACCCCCACCGTTACGCCCTCCGCCTCGAGGGCGCCCTCGTGAGCTGCGGCATCCACCCCCAGCGCAAGTCCGCTGATGATGGCCCACCCCGCGCGTGTCAGGTCTCGCGCCAACTTGCGCGCCACCGCCAACGAGCGGGTGCTGGCGGCGCGGGTTCCCACGATGGCCACCGCCGGTCTTCGCAGTGCATTTCGACGCCCGCTGCCGCGAGCCTTATTGGGTGGATGATCAACCTCGTCCCAGAGGGGTGGCCACTCATCGTCGCCGGAGTGCAGGGTCCAGACGTCGTCCACAGACGTGTCGGTACGCATGTCGTTCATACATTGTTGCCTTCCCGGGAGGATGTCGGGAACAGCGCGCCTTTAGGAGGATGATTCGGCGGTGCTCTGATAGAGATCGCGAAGCTTGTAGCGCAACTGATCGAGGCCCTGCCCGGATACGGCGGAGATGAGCAGAGGCTCTCCTGTGCTGTGGTTGGTGGCCCAACCCGAAACTTCTCGACGGGTTTGTCCGACCATTTCCTCGTCGACCAGATCCAACTTGTTCAACACGACGACGAAGGGCAGGTCGGCCAGACGGCGCCCGTACTTGGACAGTTCCTGGCGGAGGATTGTCAGAACCGAGACCGGGGCGGGATCGGTCACATCGACCAGATAGACCAGCGCACGCGTCCGCTCCACATGGCGCAGAAACTCGTGGCCGAGCCCCCGCCCGTCACTGGCGCCCTCGATGAGGCCGGGGATGTCGGCAATGGAGCAACTGGTATAGTCGCCCAGGTCGACGATGCCCAGGTTGGGAACCAGGGTGGTGAATGGATAATCGGCGATCTTGGGTTTGGCTGCCGTCAATCGGCTGAGCAGGGTCGACTTGCCCGCGTTGGGCATGCCGATCAGGCCGATGTCGGCCAGGAGCTTGAGTTCGAGACGCAGGTTCAACGACGGACCGGGTCGACCGGGTGTCGAGATCAGGGGCGCCTGCCTCTGCGGCGACCGGAACTCGTAGTTGCCTCGGCCACCCTTGCCGCCCTTCGCTACGCTATACCGTTGACGAGGCTCGGTGAGATCGAAAATTAGATCACCCGTATCGGCATCATAGATCGACGTGCCGCACGGAACCAGAATCTCAAGGTCCGCGCCGTCGGCTCCGGACCGCCGCGAACCGCTGCCCTGCTGTCCCTTGTCCGCCGCATACTTCTGGCGGTAGCGGAAATCGAGCAGAGTCGACGTCTCGTCGGTCGATACCAACCAGACCGATCCGCCACGGCCCCCGTTGCCCCCGCTGGGTCCACCTCTGGGCACACCCTTTTCGCGGCGGAAGGCGACGCACCCATCGCCTCCCCGTCCGGCTGTAACGCTGATCTTGGCTACATCGACGAACTTCAAATCATCCTCCGAAGGTTTCTAGCGCCCGTTTGAATCGAACACCGGCCTCGCGCAGAGTATCCTCGGAATCGGCATAACTCAAGCGCAGGTGGTTGGGCACGCCGAACGGTTCGCCGGGAACAACGGCCACCTTCTCGGCGGCGAGCAAGTGCTCCGCCAGCCGCATGCAACCGCCCACCTGTCGGTCTTCGGCCAACAGGCCTCGGATATCGGCCAGCAGGTAAAAGGCTCCGTCGGGCACGGTGAACTCCAGACCCGGAATGCCGCTCATCTCCTCGACCAACACGTCGCGACGATGCTTGAAGGCGCGTGACATGGTCTCGACCTCGTCGCGGCAATCGAACGCCACCAACGAGGCCATCTGGGCGATGGTGTTGACGTTGCTTGTCGAATGGCTCTGCAGCCGGGTCATGGCGCTGACGGTCTTCTCGTCCGCGATGCCGAAGCCGACCCGCCAGCCGGTCATGGCGTAACTCTTGGACAGACCGGAAACCGTCACGATGCGGTGACGCAAGTCGGGGGCCAGGGTCATCAGGGGCACGTGTCCCTCGTCCGTGTAGACCAGGTCTTCGTAGATCTCGTCGGTAAGGATGAAGAAACTGGTTTTGCGAAAGTAATCGGCCAGATCTTCCAACTCGGCGCGGGTATAGACGGCGCCCGAGGGGTTCGACGGCGTATTGAAGATAAGCGCCTTGGCACGGCCGGCACCGGCGCGTTCAAGGTCTTCGGGGGTGATCTTCCAGCCGGGTTGTGTGGGAATGACGGGAATCATGCGCGCTCGAAGAGCCGTGATCTGAGCCGGATACGTCACCCAGTAGGGTACCGGCACGGCGACTTCGTCACCCTGGTTCAAGAGTACGGACAAGGCATTGTAGAGAACCTGTTTGGCGCCGTTCGAAACGATCACCTCGCTCGACTTGATGGGCACACCCATGCGTTCGGCGTAATACTCGGCGACACGCTGGCGCAGTTCGGGCGTACCGGCGGCGGCCGTGTAACCGATGTGACCGTCTTCGAGGGCCTTGAGAGCGGCATCGCAAATGGGACGCGGCGTGGGAAAATCCGGTTCCCCCGCGGTCAGGTTGACGACCGGTTCACCGGCAGCGAGCAGAGCCTTGGCCTGTCCCGACAACTTCAACGTGGGCGAATCGCCCAGGACATCCGACAACCAGCCCAGTCTGAGTTCACCCATCTCATCTCCTCACGATCGGTTGACGATACGATATAAAGGTCTTCCCCAAAGGTGGCATAAGCCCGCCCCGAAGCAAGACGGATGTGACGATCCGGACACGTCGGACGCGGATCACGTCACCGACGGTTACCGGTCGGTATCAAAACGGGCCCGAAGAGCCGCGGCCGCAGCTTCCGGAACGTATCGCTCGACGGGCCCCCCGCAACGGGCCACGTCACGAACCAGGGTTCCGCTGACCATGCCCAACTCGGCTCGCGCAAAGAAGACGAGGACCTCGTACTCGGGATCCAGGCTGTGGTTCATGGCCGCCATGGTCTGTTCGTGTTCCATGTCGCCCATCGTCCTCAGCCCTCGGATCACAACATCGGCGGAGAGGTCTTTAACGGTGTTCACGAGGAGCCCCGTGAAGGACTGCACATCCACGCGGCCGTCCGGGTCGATGTGCGAAACGGCGTCGATGGCCATGTCCACACGCTCCTCCACGTCGAAAAGCGTAGAGCGACCGCCTTCGGCCACGGCCAGAGTCACCCGTTCGAAGACCCGCAAGGCCCGGCTCACGATATCCAGATGCCCGTGGGTGATCGGGTCGAAAGTGCCGGGATAAAGGGCCCGTTTCTCAGTCATCGTTTCGCTCCATGATCGATAGGGCCGTCCCTCCGTAGCGGCGCCGATCCACCCGCCAGCCCGGCGGGGGCGCGGCCAGCTCGAGAGCCGGATCGTGCTCCAGAATCATCAGTCCCACTCTGCCGTCCGCGGCCCGCTTCACGCCCGTCGACCAGATTGCCGCGGGGACATCGCCCGCATAGGGCGGATCGGCCATGAGGATGTCGATGCGCTCCGAATCGCCGGCGGGAGACTCCAACCAGGCCTGTGCGTCACGACAAGTCACGGTATAGCAGCCGTCTTCGGCACCGCAAGCCGACAGGTTTTTCTTCACGGCCTCGACAGCTTGCCACGTATGATCAACAAATGCCACCTCCGCCGCTCCCCGGCTCAGGGCCTCGATGCCCAAGGCTCCCGATCCGCAGCAGAGATCGGCGACCCGTGCGCCGAGGATCGCATCTCCAAGGATGGAGAATATCGCCTCCTTGACCCGGTCGGTAGTGGGACGGGTCGCGTCTCCCTTGGGTGCCATCAGTTTCCGCCCCCGCCATTTTCCGGAAACAACCCTCATGTCGTGGGACTTCCGAATCGACGTGCATGACGCAGCCGGCAGGTCAGGACACGACTCACCAGTTCGCGTGGTTCGGCCAGATCACTGCGGAGACGAAAATGGGCGGTCGCGGCATAGAGGGGCAGCCGTGCGCGTAGACGTGATTCGACGTCGGTCCAGCCTTGCGCCAACAACGGACGGGCGGCGACGTAGGATTCCTCGAGCCGCCGTCGCAGGACTTCCCAGGGAGCATCGAGCCAAACCACGGCGCCCCGGTCACGCAGCAACTCACAGGCCTCGGGAGTTTCGACGACGCCGCCCCCGCAGGCCAGGATCAGATCGGCGGCGGCGGGCAGACGCTCCAGGGCGGCGAGCTCGCGCACACGAAACGCAGCCTCCCCTTCGCGGTCGAAGATGCCGGCCGTATCACATACGGCCGCGTCTTCGATCTCGGTATCCAGATCGCGCACATCAAGCAGGGCGTGCTCGCCCAGCGCACGCGCAACCGTACTCTTGCCGCTGGCCATGAAACCGATAAGTGAAACCCACATGATTCGCTCCCGCGCTGGCGTCTTACCGACCGGGAGCATATAGAAAGAGACGGCCGCGGGCAAGCAGCGCCCGCGACCGTCTTGTCCCGCCCGAGCGGGTCAGTTCCGGTTCAATCGTCGTAATCAGCGCCGACGCCTATCAGATCCGCGTCCGTATATTCGGACTCGAAGGTCTCGGTATCGCCCGGATCGTCCATCTGCAGTGAATCGAGCGATGGGTCCACCTCGCTAGCGCCCTAGCTCGATAGCGCCTGGTACAGGTTCGACGGGTTGATCTCCAGAATTTCCGCGGCCCGCTTCTTGTGCCCCCCCACGCTTTCGAGCACCTTCTGGATGTGGTATCGCTCCACTTCTTCCAAGGGGACGTGACTACCCAACAGCGCCGTCGGTGCACCGCCCTCGACAACAGGATCGACCACACTCGGCGGCATATCCGACAGTCCGATCTGCTCATCCTCGCGAATGATGCACGCGCGTTCGATAACGTTCTCAAGCTCCCGAACATTGCCGGGCCAATCGTAACGAAGCAGAAGGCGCATGGCCTCATCCGTAATCGCCGTGCCCACGGTCCCCTGGTTTTCGGGCCAGTACTGCTTCAGGAAGTGATCGCAAAGCAGCGGGATATCGTCCGGCCGATCCCGCAGGGCGGGCAGGTCGATGGGTATGACGTTGAGACGATAGAAAAGGTCGGTACGGAAATTACCCGCGCCCACTTCCTGCTCCAGATTGAGATTCGTCGCCGCGATCACGCGCAGGTTCACCTTCACGGCCTTGCTCGAACCCACCGGATATATTTCTCTCTCCTGTAACATGCGCAGCAGTTTGACCTGGATGACGTGGGGCGTCTCCCCGATCTCGTCCAGGAATATCGTTCCGCCTTCGGCCTGACGACAGAATCCGTCGTGATCGCGATCCGCGCTCGTGAACGAGCCCCGAACGTGTCCGAAGAGTTGACTCTCGAGCAGGGTCTCGGGAATGGCGCCACAGTTGATGGCCACGAAGGGCTTGTTCGCGCGTTCGCTGCGATCATGTATGGTCCGCGCGATAAGCTCCTTGCCCGTACCGCTCTCACCGGTAATCAGGATGGTGGCGGGAGTCGCCGAGATTTTGTCGACCATCTTGTATACCGACTGCATGCGCGTGCTCTGTCCGATAATCTTCGTATTGGTCTTCTTGCGGGTCAGCTCCCGCCGCAACTGCACGTTCTCACTGCGGGCGTTGCGCAACTGGAGCGCATTGCGCACGGCAACCTTGATCTCGTCGTTCTTGCAGTGCTTCTGAAGATAGGAATAGGCGCCCAGGTTGACCGCGTCGATGGCCGACTGTTCGCTCGCGTAGGCGGTGAGCATGATCACGGGCGTTTCCGGATCAACGGCCTTGATACCCTTGAGCAGCTGGATGCCATCCACCTTGGGCATCTGGATATCGCTGAGCACCACATCGAATGGCTGTTTCTCCATCAGCGCCAGAGCCTCGGCGCCGGAGCCTGCGGTCGTAACCTTGTAGCCTTCCTTCCCCAAGAGTATGGAGAGGTATTGGCACATGGACTCTTCGTCGTCCACGACCAGAATCCGCTTGTCCAGCATTGAGGCTTCTCCTTGATTACACTCTCCGAGTGGCATCGCCAAAGGCGATCCGATCAACAGATCTATCGGTCAGTTTGCAAACATCTTGAACACGAAAACTGAGAAATGCTGCTTGGGAGGCAATTCCGATCGCAGATTGCAATGGACATGGCTGATCAAGATTCGGTCCATTGGGCGGTGCGAGTCAACTATTGGCGAGACAGGCGACTTCGGGTTCGACGCTTTGTGCCGATGTCCGAATCAGGGGCAGAACGACCACGAAAGAACATCCTCCGCCCGGCGGCGTGTGAAGCTCAATATGACCGCCATGATCGTGTACGATCCGCTTGACCACGGATAGGCCCAGCCCCGTGCCGCCCTTGCGGCCCGTGAAGAAAGGCTTGAACAGGTCGGCGCGATCCTCGTCCGCCACACCGGGCCCCGTGTCCGTGACGGCTATCTGACAGGCCGTATTGTAGTCGTCCAACGACGCGGTCATGGTCAGGGACCCGTCGTATTGCATGGCCTCCAGGGCGTTCATGGCCAAGTTGAGCATCACCTGCTGGATCTGTTCGCTGTCCATGAGTATCAGCATGTCGTCGGGGACGACTTCGTGACGTATTTCAACTGTACCGCTCTTATCCCGTACGTGCATCTCCACCTGCAGGGCCACATCGTCCAGGAAGGGCTTAACTTCCGAGAGTCTCGGCCTGGCGGGGCGCTTGCGGGCGAAGGACAGGAAGTCGGTGATGATGTCGTTCACACGCCGACTCTCCCGTAGGATCAGGTCCATGAGCTTCCGGTCCTCGTTATCGAGCGACATGTCGGCCGCCAGGATTTCCACGCTGCCGCGGATGCTGCCCAGGGGATTGCGTATCTCATGGGCGATTCCGGCCGAGAGTTCGCCGACCGCCGCCATCTGGTCCGCGTCGCGCATCTTTGCGCGCATCTCGTTTATCTCGGTCAGATCCTGAAATATCGCCACCGCGCCGGTTAACCGGCCATCGCAGGCGCGAATGGGATTCACGCTCACACCCACCGCCATGCATTGCCCGTCTTCTCGCTCGACGGAAACTTCACGGCGCAGAATGGGGCCACTGCCACCCAGGACCTGGGCCAGGGCGCTGGTAAACCCGTGGAGTCCGTGATCGAACACGTCGGTGATGGGCTGATACAGGATGTCGGCTTCGTCGACCAGGAGAATGCATTCCGCTGCCGGGTTCATGCGCTGGATGATGCCCTGCCGATCCACGATCACAAGTCCGCTGCTCAGGTTGTCCAGGATGTTGTGTAGATCGATGCTAAGGAGATCGGCCCGGTTCGTGGCCGATTGACGCGCCAAACATTCCTGTCTCCAGAAAAAAGCCATAGCGGAAACCGCAGCCAGACAGATCGTACAGGCGATGACGGTGAACAAGATCGGCCTCCGTTAAGGGCTACGGGTCGTCGGCAACGTCGGGGTGCAGGCACCCAACACGTCATCGGCAGGTATCCGTCCGGCTTGAGCAGGGCCCCACGCCCGAATCGGCCGCGGTGTGATACAGGAGCAAGGGTCCCAGCCGCGATGCAAGCTTGGGGCCGATTCCCTTGACCCGCCGCAAATCGTCCGGTGATGCGAAAGGACCGTCGCTGAGACGGGACAGGACGATCCGTCCGGCCAGTACAGGCCCTACGCCGGGGAGATGGATGAGTGTATCGACGCCAACCGAATTAACGGCGAACGGAGGAGTGGGTGGTGGAGGGGGCGGAATCTCGACGGGTGTCTCCGGCACGACGCTGGACAGGAAGGCCGGATCGCGCCACCGGTCGTCTGGGCCCAGCAACAACGTGCGTCTGATCCAACGGCCCAAGGCGACCAGGCCGCCCAGCAGAAGCAGGCCCAAGGCTTGGCGTCTTTGCAAGGTGTCTCCGGCGCCGCAAAGACGCCGATTCCGGGAGGACTACGTGATTCAGATCAGCGGCGGAAGGTCCATTGCATACGCCAGCGATTGACCTGCCCGGGGCTGAAGGCGCCGGAGGAAACTTGAACCCGTTGATTGGTCAGGTTACGGAATTCAAAGCCAAGGTCTACGCCCACAAGTCGGAAACCGATAAGCAGGTGGTGCAGGGTGACGGCCGGCAGCCGTACGTCGTCGCCGGGAAGCCAAGGGTCGCCCATCTCGCCGCGATGCTCCAGCACATAGCCCAGTTCCAGGATTCCATCCTCGTGGAACATGTGTTTTTCCCAGAAGGCGTTCAACACCGCGGACTGTTCGGGTGGCAGCGCCACCGGGGTTCCGGACAAAATATCGTAGCCACGCCGGCTGAGAATGGCTTCCACGCGAGCGATTCCCGCCAGACGACCGCTGCGCCGGAGCTTCAGATCCACGGTCCAGCCGTCGAGATCAAGGTCGTTGGTCCAGCGGCCGACCGAAGTCTCCCCCACCAATGGCGACCAACCGATCCCGTCACGCAGTCGACGCGCCGAACCGCCGATTTCTAAGACGTTGCCCAGAACATCGGCGCTCGCTTCAACAGCGACTCGGTCGAGGGACTCCCAGCCGAGATCACGTTCAGGGAGCAGCACTCTCGTGATACCGACGCCGACAACACGGACCGCAGTGAACAACTCGTCGCTGCGGGGCGCGCGCCCACCGTGCTGCAAAGTCACATGCAGACGGCGACTCGCTCCTGATGACAGATCGACGCGAGCGGCGGGGCTCCAACCGGCTCGACTCTGCCAGCGTGTCACTGCCAGGGCCTCGGCGTGGAAGGGGCCGATTCTTTGGGGCCAGAGTGCCGACACAGTTGCATCCGATTGGCCACCGGAAACGGATCCTGCGTCATCGCCGGCCCAGT
>DAOVZQ010000354.1 GCA_030635025.1 bacterium | reverse complement strand
GCTCATGACCACGGGCATCATGGCGCCGTTGTCCACGCCGGGGATGTCCGCCACGGTGAAGTGGGGCGGTTCCCAACCGGCGGTGCCGTAGGCCCAGCCCCGGTAGACCACCATCGAGACCCCCGTCTCGAGGGCCTGCGTTATGGGATAGACGCCGTTGAACAAGGGAGGAAACGAGACATGGGTCGCCGGATCGAATCCCAGGCCCTCGAGTTGTTCGCCGACCCAGGTGACGGTGCTGACGGGCGTGGACGAGCTGAAGTTGCCGGCGACCATGAGTTGGCGCGTGAACCAGCCATCATCGTCGCGGTACGGCGTTTTCTCGTAGGCGATCGTCTTGTTGATCACCGTCGTGGCCTCGTACACGGTTTCGACGGGAAGGCGGCCGAGCATGAGGTCGGGCAGCCAATCGTCTTCGTCCATCAGGGTGTAGGGATGGTCGGTGACGTTCGCGCTGAAACTCCATGAGGGGATATCGTCCACATCGCCCACGATGAGTACGTACTCGGGCGGGATGTCCCAGGTCGCGTAGGCCTGGCGCAGCCAGGTCCGGATTCCGCTGTTGTCCTCGCCGATCTCGTCGGTGGTGGCCAACCTGACATCGAGACCCTTCTGCCGTTTCCAGTCGAGCAGGGGCTCACAGGCCTCCACGAATTCGGGAGTGGTGAGCACCAGGTAGACGCCGTTGCTCGCGGATCCCGTCTTGGCGGGCAACCCGCTGAGCAGACCGGACAGGGCCGCATCAAAACCCCGTGAATAGGCACGTATGGGATCGTCGGCCTTCGCGGTCCAGCTTCCGTCGTGGCTTACGTCCAGCACGGCGCCATCACCAAGATCGCGCGCGACGATGGAGGCCACGGGTAATCCCCGCAGTTTCATGACGGCGGCAACAGACGCCTCGCCGACACCATCGCTCACACGAACATCACAGGCGAACGCTCCCGGCGGCAGGGCCACCAGGATGTGCCGTTCCGAGGGTCCCGAGTCGACGACCAGCGTGGTTCGCGTGTCGCCGACGGTTGCGCGTACAGATTCGGGCGTTCGCTGATCGGCCGGGGCGGCGGTCGAAACCGTCGCCGTCATCAGGCCGACTCCGAGAGCGAGCGCAATCGCAGTCCGTGTCATTTTACTAGGATCATCCGCCTCGACTGTTTGGTGCCCAGAGCCTGGAGCTCGTAGAAATAAACGCCGCTGGCGGCCTGTTGGCCGTCTTCGGTGTTGCCGTCCCAGACGGCTTCGTGGCGACCGGCGGGGAGATCGCCCAGGATGAGAGCCGCCACCGTCCGACCGGCAACGTCGAATATCCGTACGTCAGCCGACCCAGGCTCGTCAAGCCTGAAGACGATTGTGGTGCGGGGGTTGAAGGGGTTGGGATGGTTGCCGAGCAGATGCGCTCCGGCCCGGAGTGCGTTCGGAACGCCGGTGTAATCGCAGCTTGCGGGCTTGGCGCCGATCCGGCCGCCGCAGACGCTCGCACAGGGGCTGCTGGTCTGCAGCAGGTAGTTGTCGACGCCGCAAAACTGGGGGTCCAACGAGATGTTGCCGCCGTCGTCGACGCCGCAGATGGCATCGCCGCCGTCGTTTCCGTAGATGTCGGTGCAGGAAACCACGGGCGAGGCGCCGTCGCAATACAGGCCGGCGCCGTTCACGTTGTTGGCGATGATGCAGGCCTCGATCACCGGCGCGCTGCCCCACTGGGCCATGACGCCGCCGGCCAGCCCACCGGAAACAGATTCGTTGTCTGCGATGGTGCAGTTGCGCAGTGTGGGAGCCGGGCTGAACAGGCAGTGCACGCCGGGCGCGTCGGTCGATGCGCTCAGGCAAAGGTTGTTGGCGATGATGCAGCCGTCGATCAGCGGATCAGAGGAGTCGATCGCCACGCCGGCCCCATAGGTATAATTCCAGTGCAGGGTGTTGTCTGTGATACGGCAGGCAATCATCGACCCCCCGGCGCCGAGCTGGTAGGCCACACCCGCGCCATTGCCCCGCGCCGAGTTGCCGATGATGTCGCAATTGATGAGCGTCGGTGACGAATCACCGATGAAAAGGCCGCCGCCCTGTCCGAAGTCGGCGTTCAACACGTTGTCGGAAATCGTACAGCCGCTCAGGTAGGCGTCGCTGCCGTTGCGGATGAATATACCGGCGCCGCTCGGCGCCTGGTTGGCCCGGATCTCGCAATCGATCACCCAGGGGCTGCTGTTCTCCTCAATGGCCAGGCCGCCGCCCTGCTTGGCGACGTTGTCCACACAAGCCAGACGCGTCAACGTCGGGCTTGCGTTGTTGTAACAGATCACGCCGCCGTCGGCACAATCGGTGACCCTCACGTCGACGATCTCCACGTCGCGTCCCACATTGCGCAGCAGGATGCCCGCACCGTAGGCGGCCGCGAAGGCCGAGCGAACCGTCAGGTTCTCGATACGGCAATCGCTCACGGCTTCCACGAAGATGCCGCGGCCTAGTCCCTGTGCGTTGATTTCGGTGGCGAGAGTGCCGGCCCCCCGCAGAGTTACGCCGGATTTCATGATCACACAGGCGGGAGTCGTGCCCGGACCCTCCGTCTCGTGGGTGCAGTCGTAATAGGTGCCAGCGGCCACTTCGACGATGTCCCCGGCCTGGGCGGCCTGGACGGCCTCGTTGATCAGGGCATAATCACCCGGCACGTTGATAACGGCGGCTGAGGCGGATACGACCGCTACGGCTGCGAACATCAGGACGTACAGGCACACAGTCCTCGGCATGGAGTTTCCCTCCCATAAACAGTATTCGAACGGGCGCGAGCCAGAGTGGTGGGGCGACCGGCTCAACGCGGAATTATACCATATGGCGACACATCAAAGCATGTGCACACGATCCCACACTAAGGATTATAAGGACAAAGTGTAACGGTTTCATCACGGGAAGAAATGTAGTATAATTTACTCGGCGTCGGTCTCGTAAGGGGTCCGACGCGCCCCTTTTCTCATCCGGATCATGATGGTTCCCCCCGCCCCATCACCGACCATTGCTTTGGAGGCAACAATGCGTTTGCGCCTGGGACTCGCCGTTATGCTCCTCACCTTCGCCACGATCAGCGCACAGGCGGGTCCGACTCCCCATAACGTCATACTGGATCTGTCGCCCGACGCATCCGGTACCGAAGTCCGGATTCTCGACAAGAGCTCCGCGACCCTCAGCCTCCGATTCGATCTTTCGCGTCTCGAAACCGAGAGCGTGAAACTGGGCGACGAGATATACCATCGACTCGTTCTCGACGGCGCATCGATCCACGGTGAAGAGGGTCGGCCGGCCCTACCGACGATCAGCCGCATGATCCAGGTACCCGACGGTCTGGGCGTGAGTGTGCGCATACTGGACATGGACACCCGGCAATTCGAAATCGGCCGCGTCATGCCCACGCTGCCCCGCGAGGGCGAAGAGGCCATGGTGGACGAGGCCTTCTACAAAAGGGACCTGTCTCACTTGCTGCCCGACGCCACGGTAGGCAAGCCGGGGATCATGCGCGACCTGCGGGTCTCTCCCCTGGTCATCAGTCCGGTACAATACGACCCGGCTTCCGGCCGGCTCACCGTCGCCACGCGCATGATCGTTGAAGTGGCCTTCACACCCGACGGCGATGGCGCCGAGCTGGCCTCTCCGAAATCCACCGGCGCGATCACAGAGTCCTTCGACGCCTTCTATCGCGCCAACGTGCTGAACTACGACACCGCCGACAAGAGCGTGAGCGTGGAACCCGGTACATACCTGATGATTTGCCGCGACAACGCCACGGTCCTCTCCCACATCGAACCCCTGCTGGATTGGCGACGTCGCCAGGGCTACAACGTGAT
>DAOVZQ010000095.1 GCA_030635025.1 bacterium | reverse complement strand
CTCCTTGAAGAGGGTATCGGCCAGGGGGTAGTCGCATTCTCGCGGCACCACGCCCGACCGCTTCAGCCCGTCGAGGAACTCCAGGGCGGATATCATGGCCGCCGTGTCGAGGGTCGGGTTGCCCTCGTCGTCCATGACCCAGCCCCCGAAACCGCCCAACCAGGGCATCAGCCAGAAGGGTTCGGCCATATTGAAGACCAGGCCGTACTGCTCGGGCTTGCCATCACCGTTCTCGTCCACGGTCAAGTCTGCGAGTTGGGCCAGCCAGGCGTCGCTGTCATCGGGGATTTCGTCCACCAGATCGAGGTTGGCCACCAGGGTGAGGTGATTGCCCACCTGGTCGGGCAGGCCCCAGATACGGCCGTCCAGCGAGGGCAATCCCGACGGATCGAAACGCGCCAGCTCGGCCTCGCTGAAGATTCCGTCCAACGGCTCGATCAGTCCCATGATCGAAAAGGGGCCGATCTGATCGGACGGTCCATAAACCAGATTGGGGCCGCCGTAGGCCATGGCGGCCGTCTGGAACTGGGTGCGCACGTCTTCGGGCGTGTAGTGGACATGGGTAATGGTGAAATGGGCGTATTCCCCATATGCGTCCTGGAATTCGGCTATATGCTGATCAAGGAGGGTCTGCTCGACGGGGTCCATCTGTTCCCAGATGACCACCTGATCGCTGCGATCCACACGTCCGCAACCCGTCGCGTGAACGACGAAAAAAGCGGTTACCAAAAAGAGCGACAAGCGGTCCCAGTATTTCATGATCACGAGAGGCTAACCGCACCGCGCTCGTGACGCAATCGCATAATTCTCTTTCCCATCCACTGAGGTCCGCTTTATAATGCCCGCTCTCGATGAGACGACCCAACCGACCTAGAACCGGGGAAGCTCCATGCGAAGTAAGATAATACGCCGTCCGCAAGCGGCTCTGATCGCAAACTTGTTACTGGTGATCCTGGCCTGGACTCTCACGGCCTACGCGGATCCCTACCATACAATCACCGTCGACGGGACCATCACGCCGGACGGCGTCGACTGGTCGCCGGCCGATTTCGTACTCGAGGACGAGCACGACTACGATGTCTACGACAACGGGGACTTCTATCGTCTGTACACCACCTGGGACGCGGACAACCTGTATATAGGCACCGACTACCTGGCTTCGAACCGCACGGCCTACATACTGATCGACCTGGACCTGGACAGCGGCCTGATGTCGGCCGCCACACTCGACACCATGGCTCTCGACGTGGCCTTCACAGCCGGCCGCTCCATCGACCTCGTGATCGCGCGATCGCACGGCCTCTTCAACGACCCCGGCGTTCCCGGAGTTTTCCTGGTGCAGGACGATACCGGCGCGACCACCGACATCACATCCTTGACCGTCGGAGCCCAATCCGCACCCAACGCCCCGCCGAGTCGTCTGCCAGCGTGGTACCAGACCGAGATCGCCATCCCCTGGTCGGTGATCTATCCGGACGGCCCGCCGGCGTACGCGACCTTCGACGCGGTGGGCGTCATCAAGAACACGACAGCCGGCATTGACGGCGAGGACACCGCTCCGGACAACGTCGGCGAAGGCGTCGCCGGGGCGATCACCATCGAATCCATGCACACCTCTATACTGGACGTGGACGGTGACGGCGTTATCGATCCAGCCAATGCGTCGGTATCCGGCCTCATCACCCTGCCCCAGGATCCGGGGAATATCGCGGCCCGCGTTTCGGCCAGACTGCTGGACTGGGCCGGTGGCGACCTGACCGGGGACATCGCCTGGACGGCCACGAACCCGGGTGATGGCGACTATCGACTCGGCCGCTTGCCCGAGGGGCAATACGAGCTCTTATACGAGGCGCCGGGTTACTTCCCGGCCACCGAGACCCTCACGGTCACCGCAGGCGAAACGATCATCGACCACAATGTCACGCTGACGCGCGCCACCACCATCACCGGTACGCTTACGCTCGAACTGGGCCAGAATCTGGGTGGCTACACGTTCCGACATCCCGACGGCTCCGTGCTGGCTTCGGCGAGCCTTCTGCCGTCGCAATTCCCTTTCGACTTCACGTTCTATGTGAGCGAGAGCGGGATTTACGTCATCGAAGCCCGGGCCGCCAACCACTTGACCACGGCCTTTGATCTGGACGTGACCGCCGGTGAAGATCTGCTGGATCTCGAATTTCTGGTGCCCCGGGCGCCCCTGCTCTCCGGCGTCGTGACCTTCAATTCCGGTCCTGGGGCAGACGGAACCGTCACCCTGGGCAATGCCGCCGGCGACTCCGTATTCGCTACGGCCGACATCGATGCGGCCGACGGTACGTTTTCGTTCTACGCCCCGCGACTCGGCGACTTGCGCCTGAGCGCCGATGCCGAAACCTACCTGCCCGCCGAGCTGTCCCTCACGGCTATCGCGGGCACCGACCAGACCGACCTGTCCCTGTCCCTGGCTCGCCTGCCCGAAATCGACGGCATCCTCGCCTTCGCCGACGGCCCGGGCCATGCGGGTGAAGTCATCGTGACCGGCCTCGGCGAAGATGCGGCCTCCGACACGCTGGCCTTCAGCGCGAGCGGCGGCGTATTCGGTCCGGCCGGCGACTATGCTCCCTTCTTCATGCCCGAAGGCGACTACGAAATCGTCGTGGACGCGCCCGGTTACGGATTGTGGACCGTACCGGTGACCCTCGAGGGCGGCGACACCGTCACCGATCTGGAATTGATCACCCTGGCGGCGGTCCGCGCCGACGTCCTGCGCATGATCGACGAGACCGGCGCCGAGATCGTCAGCCTCTCGGCCACAAAATCCATCCCGGACTCGAATCGGTACTTCCCGGAACCCATTCTCCTGGAAGCCGTCGACTCAGATGGGCGACGGGACCTCTTCGACCTGGACGCGAAATTGACCGGGCTGGAGCTGACCGCGAGAAAGCTCAACGACGTGGCCGCGCCCCGCGGCTCGGCCTGGTTCCTCGGCAGCTATTCGAACGAAAACGTGGACGACATCATCGCCATGGTGGATGTCAGCGCGGGCACCACGCAGTTCTGGCTCGCCAACGACGCCATCGAGGTCCTCCGTATTTTCGTGGGCCCCGAAGTCCCCGATCCCCTCAAGCTGGATCCCGTGCCTCCGACCGCCAGGATCATGATCGGTTTCAACGATCCCCGTCCCGCCACGGTCGTTCTGACCGTCGTCCAGGGCACCTTGACGGCGCACGCCGACTCGACCCTGACGATCGAGGCCCAGCTTTTTGACACAGCCGGCAACCTGAGCAAGCAGACCGAAATCGTCAGTTTCACAACCCTCCCCGCCTCGACCGGTCGCGGGACCTTTTCCCTGCCGACACTCGAGACCAACGCCAACGGTTTCGCCAGCGCCACCTTGAGCGCCACTGGCGCCGGCCAACTGTTGATCGACTGTTCCGCGGTCGTGGACAACCAGGTCCTGGACGTCCGGCTGAATGATGTGGACGGTGAGCCGGGGCCCCTGCCGATCACCGTGATCGCCGGTCCCACAGCCGGATTGGCTCTCGCCCTGGGCACCACGGTCTCCGGCCTGACCGAACCCGTCGCGATCATCGCCCAGTTCGTCGATACCTACGGCAATCCGACTCTGTTGACCGGAGAGACCGTCCAGCTGACGGCGTCACCCCTGTCGCTTGGATCCTTCGCCGACGTTGCGCCCATATCCGACGCGACCGGTCGCGCGCTGACCACGTTCCAACCCGCGGGCACAGCGGGCGTCGTTACCCTTTACGGAACGCCGTCCTCCTACAACGGTGACAGCGTCGACCTCGAACTGAGGAACGTCACCGTCGTCACGGATCCTCCCTATGACCAGGAACCCGAGGCCCACAGCACATTCGACATGACCGATCTCACGGCGGTCATCGTGGACAACACTCCCGAAGCGCTGACCATGGAGATTCCTTTTTCGTCGGACTGGGGCGGCCTGCAGATACACGTGCTGCTGGAAACCAACTGGGACGCCGCCGGCGGCAGCGCCGACGCTTTCCAGATGCCCGTCAACTTCGGCCATGACCATCGGCCCGACTTCATCCTGACCTCCAAATTCTCGGCCGACGACTACGGCGACTTCCGCGTCTGGGACGGCGCCTGGAAATTCTGGGACTTTGCCGCCGAGGATTTCGTCACCGATCCCTCCGACAACAACATCCAGGGCGTGTGGGCGACGAAGACTACCGAGGGCCTGAGCATCGAGATCCCCTGGGCCCCCTTCGGCGGAACGCCTCCCGATTCCCTTCGCTTCGAGGTGTACCTGACCCAGGAGGACGGCGAGAAGCGCAGCGCCTTCGATTCGGTGCCTTCGGACAACACGCTCAACCTGGACTTCGACTACACCGATCCCGGCGACAACGACTGGACCATCGCGCTCGGCCCCGTGACCTTGCGTGAGTGGAGTCCCGTCTACCACGTGAACTTGGATTTCCCGACGCCGCCGACCGTCACCGCGACCACCGCCGATCCCGAGGCCCTGGAGGCCGGAAGCCTCTTCACGCTGAGCGCCAGGGTCGCCGACGCCGGTGACGGCGTGGGTGATGTCCTGGCCGACCTCACGGCCATCTCGGGCGCCCCCCTTGTCCGCATGTACGACGACGGCGACACCGGTCACGGCGACAACACCGCCGGCGACGGCGTGTATAGTCTGCGCACGACGGTACCCCTCGGCAGTCCCGGCGGCACGCACCCGCTCGTGGTCGCGGCCTACGACGGGTCCAACCTGCTCGCGTTCCGGGATTCGGCCGATGTCGACATAACGGCCCAGGTGGAGATCATCGTCCAGGCCGGCTTCACCGAAGACGAGATCGGCGACGATCACGGTCCCAACCAGGAGGGCGTCGAAGGGCTCTACTACACCTATCCGACAAACAGCGTCTTCGTGACCGACGCCTTCGACCTGCGGGGCTTGAACATCTACGAAACGATCGCGTCGGTGGGCGGCCAGCCCGTGGACATGATCGCCTTCGAAGTAAGCGTGGGAGACTTCCCCGATCCCGACGACCCCAGCACGGCCGACTGGAATCCGCCCTACGGCGACCTCAACATCCAGAAGATCGACATCATGATCGACAACGGCCCCGGCGGCTCCACACGCGGCTTGCCCAGCCGACGGGCCGACTTCCAGCGCTGGAACGCCTGGGACTACGCGATCATCCTGGACGGTTGGTACAAGGCGGTCGTGCCTTCGCTGGGCCAGAACACCGAAGACGCCTGGCGCGAGAACGCCCTGCGTACCGACGCCGACATCCTGCTGACCGGCGACTTCGATCGCAACATCATCACGGCCCTTGTGGCCAAAACCGCCCTGGGCAGCCCGACACCCGAGGACATCGAGCGCTGGAGCATCGCCGTGATCATGTGCAGCCACGACGGCGACGCCGACTTCGGCGGCGTGCGCTGGGTGAACGAATCGCGCAGCGAATGGAACCAGGGCGGCGGCCACTACCAGGACCGCGACACCAACATCATGGACCTGATCCTGATCCCGGGCGCCGGACGCGACGCCGGTCGCTCACAGGCGGAAATGCTCAACTACGAAAACGAATTCGCCCTGCGCAGACTGGACAACGGCGAGACGCCCTGCGCCCTCGAAATGAGCGCCTTCGAGGACACCGGTCCCCCGGTGGTCAACATCGTCAAGGACTTCGGGGAAGTGATGCTGCGCGAACCGCTGGCCGGTGCGCCCGTGGCCTTCACGATCGAGATCGTGGACGACAACGAGGTGGGCAAGGCCCTGTTCAGCTATCGGTCAACGAACAGCGCAAGCGATGCCTGGGACGCCGAGGACATCCCCATGGGCTTCGTGGGCAACGACCTGTGGAGCGTCGACCTGCCGGCCGATTGGCTCAACACGGCGCTGACCTACTCTCCCCTCGACAGCATGCGCTACGTGGAGTTCCAGATCTACGCCGAGGATATCGACTATCTGGAGTACGAGGCGACCGGAACGCTGTCGCCCGTCACCACGGTACAGGTGGCACCGTCCCGCGACAATTTGTACGTGCAGGAAAGCCTGCTTGCGGGAGACGTCACGCTGCGTCATGTCGACGGCTCACGGCTGAAGATCGGCGATGAATTGCGCGCCGACCTCCTGGAGGAATACCAGGCCTCGACCGGCAGTGACCTGACGACGGATTCCCTGGCCACCTTCCTGCTGGCGGGCATGGGGATCGCCAACGTCGCTCCCACCGTCACCAGCGCGCCGACCGTCCCGCGGGCCACGCCACTGGGCATCTACCGGTCCGTGACCCTGGACGTGGGCGATTCCCTGAGCTACCTGCCTTTCGAGGATCGGCTCACCAAATCTGCGACACTCAGCCTGCACTACACGGACGACCACCTGCCGCCCGGCAAGACCGAGGCCAAGGTCGGGATGTTCGAATACCACACCGGCTCAGACCGCTGGGTCCTGATCGGCGGTCACGTCAACGAACGGGCGAACACCGTCTCAGCCGGCGTCGATCACACGGGCGTCTACGGCCTGTTCTGGACCGACGAACTGACGTTCGAGACGGATGAAGTGATCTCGGGCATCACCGTGACGCCCAATCCCTTCTCCCCCAACGGCGACGGCCTCTACGACCGGGCCAGCATCGGCTTCTACCTGACCCAGGAGGCAACGGTCACCGTCGAGATCTACAACATCGAGGGCAGCCTCAAGGACCGACTGCAGGAGACCTTCCCCTACTCGGGCGAAGACGACGCCAACCGGGTTCCCCGACGCGTCGAAGGCTTGATCTGGGACGGTACCGACGCCAACGGCAACTTCGTCCCCTACGGCATCTACATCCTGCGCTTGATCGTGACCTACAACCAGGCGGGCGGGCAACGCACCATCCGCAGCAACCACGCAGTGGCGGTGATACGATGACCAGACGCGCCATCCTCTTCCTTTTGGCAATCTGCGCCGCGCTCACGGCGGCGACGACCGTGATGGCGGATTTCCGCCACACCCGCATGGGAGCGAGACCGCGGGCCCTGGGCTCCGCATACGTTTCCCTGAGCGACGACCCCAACGCGACCCTGTGGAATCCCGCCGGGCTGACCCGCGACAACCGCCTGTCCCTGTTGGCCACAAGGGCCTGGATGTACAGCGTGCCGGAGCTCGCCCACGACTACCTGACCGTCGACATCCCGTCCTGGCATGGACTGCATTTCGGCGCCAGCTTCGTGCGGCTCGGCATAGACGACATCTACTACGAGGACGTCTATCATCTGGCGGTGGCCGTTGAAGCCCCCTTCATCGAGGGGCTCTCGGTGGGCGTCACGGGCAAGATCTTCCGCCTCACGGCACCGGGCGCCGAGCAGTACAACGACCCGTCCTACAACGGAGGCGACACGGGCTTCGCGGCGGACATCGGTTTCCTGTACGACAGCGGCGAGGCCTGGACCCTGGGCGGCGTCGTCTACAACCTGAACGAGCCGTACCTGCAGTTGCTGACGACCACGACCGACCCCGACCCGGTGTACAGCCAGTTCGCCCTGGGCGGCAGCTACCTCTTCCGCGACACCCTGCGGCTGAGCTGCGATCTTCGCAGCCGCGAAGGCGGCTGGGACAACTCGGCCGTCCACGGCGGCGCGGAGATCTGGTTCTTCGACGCCATGGCGCTGCGCGCCGGCCTGAACGCGGGACTCGTGACCATGGGCGTCGGGCTGCAGGACGTGCGCTGGCAGACCGACATCTCGCTGGAGACCCACAAGGAACTCGGCAACGTATACCTGCTCTCTTTCACGGTGAGGAACTGACGTGACGAAAAGACCCCATCACGCCTCCCGACTGTCGCGCCCGACCTTGGCGGTCGTCCTGGTGATGCTTCTGTGCATGGCCACCGGACCGTCCGGCGCAGCCACGAAGATGGAGGGCTACTACTCGATCTACACCAGCGCCGAGCTCAACGATCGGAACTGGCACTACGGCATGCCGTCCCACTTCGCCGAGCTCAAGTTCCTCAACACTCACAGCGACAAGGTGGAGAGCTTTTTCAAGCTGCGCGTGAACGCCAACAACGACGACGACCGCACCACCTTCGCCGAGTACTACACGCCGCCCTGGATCGTCGCCGAGGGACACGTCAAGTTCAGGTCCGACCATACCGAGGTCATCCTGTTCAACCGCCAGAACCATTTCTGGATCAACGACGAGCCCCT
>DAOVZQ010000128.1 GCA_030635025.1 bacterium | reverse complement strand
TCCCCGGCCAATTCCGCCAGGACGGAGAGCTCCTCACAAGCCTCGTCCGCAGCGGCGACGGGGTCCATCCAATGCTTCAACTGACGGACGCGGCGGTGCACCTTTTCGGCGCCCTCGCGGTCGTCCCAAAAGCCGGGTTCGGACTGGCTCTGTAGCAGGGATTCGTGTTCGGCGTTCAGGGTCGGGAGGTCAAAGACCCTCCTTCAGACGGTCGAGTCTTGCCTTCTGTCCGGCCAGGGCGTCCAGATGTTCCTTCATGTCATCCTCCCGGGGCGGCCCCGTCCATATGTAAACGGTAGAGTTCGGTCACGGCGTGCTTCAGAGCGGCCGGATCATTCGCGTTATCCAGTATCACGTCCGCGCGGTCGTAGTCGGTCAGCATGTCTCGCTGCCCCTCCACACGCGCTCGAGCCGTCCGCTCATCGAAACGACCCGATGATACGAGCCGCTCGATGCGAACCTGCGGCGGCGCCGTTACGGTCACGATCAGATCAACCGTACCCAAGGACGGAAGCAGAAAGTACACGGCAGCCTCCACGACTGCAAGGCCCGGCTCCACGGCGGCCGTTTCCAGGATGTCCAGGCACGCGGTCAGCCGTGTGCTCAGGCGGCCATGCATGATTCGGTTCAGACGAGCCAAGTCGACGGGGTTTGCGAAGACGCGGCGTCCCAAAGCGCTTCGGTCGATTTGTCCGTTCACCAGGCACATCGGACCGAAGGCTGCCGCTATTTCGGTGATCACTTCGCTGTGCTGCAACAGGACGTGCCCCTCGGCGTCGGCATCAACGATGTGCGCACCCAGGTCAGCCAGGCAGGCCGCCGCCTGCGATTTCCCGGCACCGACCGGCCCCGTCAGGACCCAACGTTTCAAAAAGCGGGGGCGTTTAGCCATGGGCTTCCGCCCAATTCTCGCCCACATGCACGTCCACAACCAGGGGAACATCCAGCTCATGTATCCCCTCCATGGCTTCACGAAGCAGTGTAATCACGGGCCCCGTATGAGCCTCGGGCACCTCGATCAGCAACTCATCGTGCACCTGCAGAAGCATCAGTGCCGGCAGCCCGCTGGCGAGCAGCTTTTTCTCGACCTCCAACATGGCCATCTTCATGAGGTCGGCCGCCGTCCCCTGGATGGGCGTGTTGACGGCGATGCGTTCGGAAAAACTGCGCAGTCGATTATTGTCTGAAAGGATGTCGGGCAAGGCGCGCCGCCGTCCGAAGAGTGTCTCGGTGGCGCCCTCGTCACGCCCACGATCATGACAGTGGGCGATGTAAGCCTTCACGCCGGGATAGGTCCGAAAATATCCATCGATGAAGGCGCTCGCTTCCCGGGTCTTGATGCCGAGCTGCTTCGCCAACGCCCGGGCGCCCTGACCATAGATCACCCCGAAGTTGACCGCCTTGGCCCGGCTGCGCATCTCACGCGTGACCTCATCCTCGTCCACACCGCCGACCAGGGCTGCGGTGCGACGATGAACGTCGCCGCCGGCCCGGAAGGTCTCGATCAGGGTGGCGTCGCCGGAAAGATGCGCCAACAATCGCAGCTCGATCTGGGAATAATCGGCCGAGATGAAGACCGCCCCTTCCTTGCGCGGCACGAAAGCCCGTCGAATGCGGCGTCCCCGTTCGGAATGGACGGGAATGTTCTGGAGGTTGGGATCAGAGGACGACAAACGACCTGTTGCGGCGACAGCCTGGTTGTAGGATGTGTGAATCAGGCCCGTGTCCTGATTCACTAAGCCCATTAGGCTGTCGACGTAGGTGCTTAATAGTTTAGCTAGTTGCCTATACTCCAGGACTAGCTCCGGCAGAGGATGCTTTCCGGACAGGGCCGTCAGCACCGAGACGTCGGTACTCCAACCGGACGCCGTCTTCTTGGTCGGCTTTAAGCCCAGATCATCGAAAAGGATGCCCGCCAGCTGCTGTGGGCTCTGGATGTTGAATTCGCGGCCTGCGGTCTCGTGGATGCGTCCTTCAAGGGACACGAGTTCTGTACGGAAGAGGTCGCCGAGTTCCTCGAGGAAAGACAGGTCCAAGGCGATCCCACGCTTCTCCATGGCGTAGAGAATGCCCGTCAACGGAGTTTCGATCGTCGCGAAGAGAGAGTCGAGAGCCGGCGAAGCGGCCAGTTCGGCTGCAAAGACCGTGTGCAGACGCAAGGTCATATCCGCATCCTCGGCGGCATAGACGGTCAGGCGCGGCACCGGTACCGTCAGGATGTCCTTGACCCGATCGTTGGCTTCGAAGAGATCCTTGTAGGAGATCATTGCCACGTCGAGATGCGAGGCCGCCAAGTCGTCGAGGCCGAAACGCTGGCGTGACGGGTCAAGCACGTAGGCGGCGACCATGGTGTCGAAGACGCGCGCTCCCAGGGGCAAACCGTGGCGTTCGAGAATCCAGCGGTCGAACTTGAGATTCTGCCCCACCAGCAAGCGCGCGTCATCGTTCAGGACGGGACCCAACTCACGACGAACCCAGTCCAGGTTGTCCGTCTCTCCACCGGGGAACAGGTCGCCCTGGGCCTGGTTGTCGCGCACCAGGACGGGGACATACACCGCGCGCCCCGGTTCAGCGCACAAGGATATACCGATCAGTCGAGCCGCGTCGGGACGCAGGCCATCGGTTTCGGTGTCCACGGCCAGGGGCGCATCGCCCGGGAGCCCGGCCACATAGTCCGCCAGGGCTCGCGGCGTATCCAAGCAACGGTAGCCCCGGGCGTCGGGATCCCAGCGATCCGTCGACGGCGGCATCGATGGTGCCGATTCCGTATCCGGTGTTGCCGTTCTCTCGAGCCGATCAATGAGCGTCAGGATCTGACGAAGGCCGAGCGTGTCCAGCAGAGCGCGGACTTCGGGCCCTGTCGGAAACTTGGTCTGCAATGCGGACCAGTCAACGTCCATGGGCACGGCGTGATCCATGACGAACAGCTCGCGCGAGAGATAGACCTGATCGCGATTCTCACCCAGAACGCGTTTCAGTCGAGGAGTCAGACGCGTGTTCTCCAGATCCGCGTACAGACCTTCGAGACTGCCGTACTCCTTGATCAGCTTCACGGCGGTCTTGGCGCCAACCCCCGGCGCGCCCGGGATATTGTCGCTGCTGTCACCGGACAGGGCGAAGACGTCCACGAGGTCCTGCGGTTCCAGGCCGTAGTCTCGACGAACGTCGTCGACCGTGTACTCGATCACCGCGGCATTGCGCTTGCCCGGCTTGATCATGGACGTGCGATCGTCCAGCAATTGCATGAAATCCTTGTCGCCCGTGTAGAACCAGACGTCGTCGATCACGCCGCTCGACATGCGCGCAAGAGTGGCCATCAGGTCATCGGCCTCGAACCCGGCTCGGGAAAAGACCGGGACACCCCAGGCCTGCAGCAACTCATGCAACCGTGGAAGTTGGGCCGCCAACTCTTCGGGCATGGGCTTGCGGTTGGCCTTGTAGTCGGTGTAGAGATCGTGCCGGAAAACCTTGCCTTTTACGTCGAAGACCACGGCGAGATGATCCGGCCGACGGTCGGCGATCAGCCTGAGCAGACTATTGAAGAAGCCGAAGACCACCGATGTCGCCTCGCCGTCGGGCGCGGTGAGCGGTCGCTTTATGAACGCATAATGGGCGCGGTAGATCAGGGCGGAACCGTCAACGATAATCATCGACATGACTCGTCCCCCTCACTCGGGAATTACATCGTCGTACAGACCGTGCGCATGGATATAGTGCAACACCTGGGGCGGCACGGAATCCGAGATATCCCGACCCGCCGCCAATCTCTCACGAATAGCTGTGGAGGATACAGGAATCGAGAACCCGTCCAAGACCGTGACATTTCCGGGAAGATCGCTCGACAAGGTCTCCCCGCCGTCGCGTGGAAAGACGATGATCTGCGCCAGGCGGAGAATACGCTCGGGCTCTCGCCAGGAACGGAAATCACGCCAGGCGTCTCCACCGACCACGAGTAGCAGCGTGTCATCCGGGCGGTGTCTCTTGAGCCGGGACAAGGTCTCCACCGTATAGCTGGGGCCCGGGCGTATCAAATCCATATCCGTTACGTCAACGCCGGCCAGATCCCGAACGCCGCGACGAGTCATTTCCAGGCGATGGTGTCCGCCGACCAGAGGGTCGGGTTTGCCGGGCGAAATCGCGGCCGGCGCCAGGAGGATTTCATCGCATACATCGCGGTCCTGCAGTTCCCGGACGATGGCGAGATGGCCGTTGTGGAACGGATCGAAGGAGCCGCCATAGAAGGCGAGTCTCATGGCCCCGTCTCGGCCTGGAGGTCGCGGGTCAGATCGGCTGCATCCTTTGCGGCTTTCGTTTCGGGATATTCAGCCACGATCTGTGCGGCGACATCAGTCGCGATTTCGAAATCATCGGTTTCGAGGGCGATACGAACACGGCTGAGCATCACGTCGGGACGCAGACGACTCAGGGGCTCCGCCTCGATGAGCCGATCCAGGGTGACGGCCATGGCCTCGTGCCGCCCGAGTCTTTCGTAGACCGAAAGTTGCTTGAGACGCTTCTGCACAATGAGATCGCTAATATCCACCAGGCGCTCCTGGGCCGCAGGAACATATGACGACAAGGGATACGATCCGATGAAAGCCTCGTACCGAAAGCGCGCGTCGTACGCCGGAGTGATATCGCGTTCCACGCGACCGATCTGGCTGAAGAAGGCATTGGCTTCCTCGAAGACGGCGCGCTCCACAAGATCGCTGGTCGGATATTCCTGGCGGAGGATCTGCAACTCGACGGCAGCCAGGGGATATTCCTTCTCCTCCATGTAGCTAAGGGCCTTTTCGAACTGGGCCTGGGCCGCGAGCGTATCGGTCGGGCTCCGACGCAGGAACGCCGCATAGGCGTCGATCGCTTCGCGATGCCGGTCGTTGTCGCGGAAAGCCAGAGCCCGTTCGTATGAACCGGGCGGATAAGGATTCGTCGTTCCGCAGCCGGACACCAGGACGATCAGCAACAGGGCCGACAGAATCCCCAGGCAAATGAGCGCTCGTGCGCGCGTATCGATCAAGATAGTCCTCCCGCCGTCTGGGACGGCGCCGGAATCAGTTGCCGGTATTGGCAAAGTAGATGGCCACCAGCCCCGTAAGGGCGCCGACCACGACGAGTTCTTCCATGACGGACATGAGCCCGCCCTCAGCGACTTCGGCCGACGTGAACCCATAGACGAGGTCATCGACCCGCTCGACGTGCCCGGAGCTCAACCGATCACCGAAGCTTCTCTGTAGGCGTTCATCCATCAAGAGACGCCCGGTCTTCAGTTCGATCACTCTCGCCATGACACTCATGGACATTTCCCGATCCACCCAGCTTTTCCAGAGGCCCAGTTTTCGCCCGACACGCGGGTACTCCATGTCGAGGGTCTCGAAGCTGTAGCGGATCTCATAGTCGGCATCCACCGGAGTGACGGGCTCCTCATCGACGAGATCGGACTCGTCCAGATAGGCTACGTTTCCCCCGTCGAGAATATGCCGATGGAGTTGAGCCTCAAGCAAAGGCGCCGCCTCGTGGCTGTCTGAAGATCGTAGAGAAACCCCCTGGCCAGGGCCAGGTATCGTATCGACGATCTCGCGGGCAATGTCGGCCATCAGGGCCTGGGCGATCCAGAGGTTTGTTCTGACCGTGTCCGCCGCCGTGAATGCATAGGCCACGGCGTTTCCGTCGTCCGCCGCACGAATAGGCAGTGCGGACAGGAGAACGAGAAGGATGACAAGACTGGTTCGCATCGAGTGGTCCTTTCCGGTCAGCCGTCCGCCGAGATCGGCGCGGCCATTGCATCGTAGGAAGTGATCGCCAGCGTCCGTACGTTCAGCCACTGGCCGGCCCGCAGGTCCTGCGCGGGCAACAAGGTTATGCCATCAACGTCGTGGGACTGATGATCGCCGCGAGCAATCGCCACCCGCTCGCCCGAAAGCAAACGTCGTCCCACCTCTGTCAGTTCCGTTTCTTTGTTCCCGGACTCGGCCTCGACCAGGGTTTCGGCCAGCTCCCGCCAGTCGTCAAGGTCGGCCAATTCGTCCACCACGACACGGCCTGTCGTCCCGAGCCGTGTGCGCTGCCGGTCCAGCGAAATGTCGTGCTGCAGATCCTGGATGCGGGCTTCCCGGTCGGCCACATCCTCGGGATCGGGCACATCGGTCATCTCCGCACCGGCCGTCCCCTCTTCGGGAGAATAACGGTAGGTTCCCACGTGGTCAAACTGGATACGCTGCAGGAAGTCGGCGACCAGTTCCACGTCTTCCTCTTCCTCACCTGGAAAACCGAGAAGGATGGTGGTGCGAAGCGTCACGTCCGGGTTGTCCGCTCGCAGGCCCAAGAAGAAATCGGTCAGGGCGTCCGGATCGAACGGCCGGTTCATCCGCTTGAGGATTTCCGGGGAAGCGTGCTGGACGGGCATGTCCACATAGGGAACCACCGAGGGCCTGTCCAGGATCTCTCGGAAACGGTCTGACTTGATCAGACCCGGATAGAGATAGTGCATCCGGATGCGCTCGAGTCCGTCGAGTCCGTCCAGGGCCGACACCAGGTCGAGCAGGGTCTCCCCCGTACCGCGACCGTAATCGCTGGTGTTCTGCGAGATGAGCATGACTTCGCTCACGCCCCGGTCGATCAGTCCCGACACTTCGGTCGTCAACTTCGCCACCGAGCGCGACTGCTGATCACCGCGGATGATGGGGATACGGCAGAACGAGCAACGGAAATTGCACCCTTCGCTGATCTTCACGAAGGCCAGGTGAGGTGGGGTCAGCAACGGCCTGTTCGCCAGCCCCTCATACCGTGCGTCCTCGGGTCGTCCGATGGGAACCAGGTCCTCGCGTGCATCCAGGGCATCAAGCAGCTGTTCGAAATTCCCGACGCCGTTGATCAGATCGACATCGGGAAAACGCTCCCTGATCGTATCGCCCTGCTCCTGGGACAGACACCCCGTAACGACCAGCGTCCGATCACCCTTGAGACGGCAGAGTTCGGCGATGGCGTCGTAGCTGTCCCGACGCGCGGCCTCGATGAACCCACAGGTATTGAGCACCAGGATGTCGGCATCTTCGGGATCGGGGGTATGCACGACACCTCGGGCCCCGAAGCGTCCGAGCAGGGCCTCGGAATCGACAAG
>DAOVZQ010000426.1 GCA_030635025.1 bacterium | reverse complement strand
CCGAGTCGTCCCCGTCTTCGTGGCGCCCGCGGCCCGACTGTGGAGCCGTCTGCCGCGCATTGCGGGCCTCGTTGTACTGGCGGCGGCCGCGCTGGTCGTATACGGCCACCAGATTTCGGACATCAGGGTGGCCGAGAAGGAATATCATCGACGGCTGCCCGGCTTCGTGCTGGATCTGGCGCCGCAACTGAAACGTCTGGCCGGTGACGATCCCGATGTATTCGTCATGGCGCGCAAACCCCATCTGGCCCACTACGCGGGTCTGGAATACATGCAGTACCCGCATGACCTGGGCGGGCCGGACGCGTTCATCGGATTCGCCGTGGAGCACGATGTCCGGTTCATCGTCTACAGCGAGATCGAACGGGCCCACTATCCGGGGAGCCTGTTCCTGGCCGAACTGGAGCGGTACGCAGGAGTCGAACAGGTCTATGAGGATGCAATGGCCGTGGTTTACGAACTCGGCCGGGGCTTGACCGTGGACGAGGCCGCCGTCAACACGTTCACGGCCAATCTCGAACATCGTCTGGCCGTCGCCCTGGAGCGGGGAGACGTCGAGCTGACGTTCCAACTCTGTGTGCTGATCTCCGAGGCCAGTGTGCGGGACGGGGATTGGCAAACCGCCGCGACGTATCTCGAACGAGCTATCGCGGGCATGCCTCGGGGAGCGTCGCTGGAGGCCCGCAAGGCCCTGGCGAATGTGAAGATCAACCTGGCCCAGTCATACCTGAAGCTGATGCGTCACGCGGAGGGCGTTTCGTTGCTCGAACCCGTCATGTCCGGGATCGCGGCGTTGCTGCCTCCGGATCGTCAGGCGACCGCCCATGCCTGCCTGGCGCGGCACCAGGAACACCTCGGACGCCTTGATCTGGCGCGGCGGCATCTCGGATTGGCGCGTGATCTCTACATTGCGGCCGGCGATATGGGCCATGCAGACGACATGCGGCGCCATCTGGAAACGCTGCGTTAGTCGATCTTACCCAGCCTGACGAACCCACCGGCTCAACCGGCGCAACTGTTCATTTTGCCGGCGTATTGCCACCGCGTTTCCACCAGCTTGGGCACATGCCCGTGACGACTCCGCTTGCCGGCCCATTCGACCAGCGCGGGATTCTGCGCCGCTTCGGTGTGCATGGTATTTGCGCGAGGCGTGAGACCAAGGCGAGGCAGATCGAGCCGTTCCGCGTCCCAGCAGATGCGGATCGTCTCGTCACCGGGATCCGAGCAGCACTTGGTGTGGCCGACGATGGCCATGTGCAGACGCAAAAAGTCCTCGTCGTTCAGCACGCACCCCTGGTCCCGGCAATGGAGGGCGAAGTCCCCTGAACGGAGTCCGTGGTCGCGGTCTTCGCCGTCACTGATGCGTCTCGAATCGTGTAGAATGGCGAAGAGCTCCAGAATCTCCGGGTTCACATCCGTCTCGCGGGCCAGGCACAGCGCGTTCTCGAGAACGCGCGCCCAATGCGGCAGGCCGTGCAGGCCGTTGGGGTCGAGAGCGAACTGCGACAAGATCTCAGGCAGTAGTTTCTCGGTTTCCATGTCGATCCCCCCTGTCCAGTCGGCCGCTCGAAGCCGGGTCACTGCCCGGGGACGGTCGCGGCCAGTTTCCGGTACACCAGGGTGTAGAACATCTCCAGGTACCGGCGTGTTTCCTGTCTCTCGATATTCGTCATGAACTTCCAGAATCCGTAAATCCTCGACAGCGACAGCAGGCGGCTGGCGTAGAGCTTCCAGGTGTAGCGACTTTCCACGCGCTGAATCGCGCCGATCGACAGCTTGTTCCAATACTCCGGATCCTTGCTGCTGTTTTTGAAGAAGTCGATGAGGATCCTGGTCGCCTCATCCGGCCGCAACGGATCGATGTGCAAACCGGAGACACCGTTTTCGATGATCTCCATCGGGCCGCCATGTACCGTCGCGATGGTGGGTAGACCGCTGCTCATGGCTTCCACCACCGTCAGGCCGAAGGCCTCGAAGACGGCGGGCTGGACGAACGCGCCGCCCGAATCGGCGACGTAGCGGTAGAGTTCGCCCACCTGGGTCTTGTCGGTGCGCATGGTGAGCCAGCGCGCCTGGCCGTCCAGATCGAATTCGTCGAAGAGCTTATGCATGGCCTCGATCTGCTTGGCCTCGTCGGCGTCCTGGGATTCGGCGGGGTCCATGTAGCCGCCGGCGATCACCAGATTCGCCTCCTTGCGCAACTCGTCGCTACGGCCGTACATCTCGACCAGTCCCGACATGTTCTTGATGCGGTCCAGGCGCGACATGGTGAAGAGCATGGGCTTGTCCGGATCGTCGAGATGCCCGCGTGTGTCCGGACGTTCGCCGCCCTTGACCAGATCGTCGATCTCCGGCAACAGCGAAACGACGCGACGTTCCGACTGCGTGAAGGGAAAGAACACCTCCGGGTCGGCGCCCGGCGAAACGATGTTGAACTTGGGATCGAAGGGATCGATACCGCTGATCACGCGATAGAGTCCCGGCATGGTGAAGCTGGAATAGCACTCGTACTGGCCGATCACATCGCGCGTGCCCGCGATTTCCTGGTACGTGCTCGTGATGATGAAGTCGGCCGTGTTCATGGCGATCAGGTCGGCCGTGAACTGGCAGGAGAAGTGGAACTCGGCCTCGTTGTCGCGCCAGAACATGTCCGACTGCTTGTACTTCGATTTTTCGAGGGCGTGGGCGATGTTGCATTGGGTCACGCCCAGGCGCTGCGACATCAGGGTCGCCACCAGGTTGCCGTCGGAGTAGTTGCCGATCAGCAGGTCGGGCCGGCCGCCCAACTCGGCCAGGACGACCTTCTCCGCGTCGGCGGCGTACTGTTCCAGATAGGGCCAGACCTCGAAGCGCGAGATCCAACTGCGCATGATCTCGCCCTTCTGGTTGCGGAACGGGATGCGCATGATCTTCGCGTGCCGAGCGCCGGTGACGGCTTCGACTTCCTGATCGCAGGTCGTGCCCTCCGCTTCGGGAATGAGGCGTGTGAGGACGATGATCTTGGGCTCGATGTCCAATCCCTGGTCGTGGATCGAGCGGAGCATCTCCTTTTCCACCGCCCGCACCTGGTCCAGGATATAGACCACCTGGCCACCGGTGTCGGGTTTGCCCAGCACGTCTGTCTGGCCGAAATAGCCGTGGGGTGTGAGGATCACCAATGAGAATATCATCGGT
>DAOVZQ010000139.1 GCA_030635025.1 bacterium | reverse complement strand
CCGTTCATGTGGCTGCACAAGGTGTATCAGTTCTTCGGCATGGAGCCGCGGCCGACTTTTTCCTGCCATGACGTCCTCAAGAATTCCGATATCGAGAACGATCTGAAGCGATTGCAGGAGTATGTAGCCGACGCTTTTCCCGCGGAAGGGTAATCAGGTCGACTGTGGGCTGGAGCGCGGGTCTCAGCCGAGTTTCACCATCTGCGGCCAGAGCTCTGGGGACGTCATTATGGTGCCCACACGGTGTTGCCATACGTCCCCGAATTTTTTCATGCCTTCCGCAGTGGCCTCGCCCGACAGGAAGGCCTGCATCATGGGCCCCTGTGCCTCGTCGGGAGGGACGATGGACGCGTCAAAATCGGCGCCGATGCTCCGGCCCGTATCCAGTCGCGTGAAACGCACGGTTTGGGCCTGATCAACTCCGTACTCCAGCAGACCGGTCCGCTTGAATCGGCCCCCGATCCCCTTGAATCCACCGGCCCCGGCGGCTCCGGTGATCAGACCGATGACATTGCCGATCACTCCGGTCACCTCGTTGTCCACGGCGTCGCGCATCTCGACCTTGATGCTGCCCCGCATGGGCGTTTCCTGTCCGTACAGATGATCCAGCGACACCTTGGTCATCAGGAAGGCTCCGGCCACGGTCGGACAGGAGTGGCCGGCCAGCTTTACCGCGTCGGCGTAGGCGTATGTGATTCGACCGTCGACGACGGCGCCCAGGAAGTCCGCCAGGGGGTCGATCATTTCTATGTCGGGGGTGTCGGCGAAAAACGAGGGGTTTTGCATTTGGATTCTCCCGTGAAGCGGCCGTCGTGCCTGTCGTTCATTTTTTCGGATATGACAAGCAACAGTAAAAGGCCATCCTCACTTTTTCGCTTCCAGTTCCTTTAGGGCCTTCATTCCGTTTTCCGATTCCGGATTCAGCTCCAGGGATTTTCGATAGGCGGCGATGGATGCGTCCCGGTCCCCGTTCGACCGTAGCGCTTCCGCATAGCTGTCATAGACGTTCCACGACTCGGGGAAGAGATCCCTGTTGAGACGGAAGGCCGTCAGGGCCTTGTCCAGTCGTCCTCGTCCGGTAAAGTCGTATCCAATTCCGTTCAACCGGTTCTCGAGGTTCGGATAAAGCGCCCTGTAGCGTTTCTCGTCGGCGCGGATCGCGGCGCAGGCGGTGTCGACATCGACCTGGAGGAAATACTCCAAGGCCAGGACGTGGTCATCCGGTTCCCAGACGTGGCCCGCATCGTTTTCCAGCCAGGTCATGATCAATCCGGACAGTCTGTTGATGTCTCCCTGCCTGGAGGCGCCGGAGATGGCGTCGATCTCCAGGTCGGCGGGTTTGTAATCCGCTCCGCCCGAGGTGATGAGCAACAGGATGTTGTGACTGCCCTCGGCTCTGGAAATGAGCCGTCCGACCGGTCGGCTCAGCTTGTTCATCATGGCCGTATTGAGGACGAGGATTTTTTGCCAGCGATCGGTTTCGACCTCATCGAGGCCGCCGACGTCGATGACCTTGACGTAGGCCGGCCGTCGTCCCAGGCGATCACAAAGCACGGAGACCAGGCCGTTCTTGAAGTCGGATCCCTGCGTGGCGATCAGGACCCGGTACGACAGGTCGGGCGTATTGATTTCGCGGGTTTCGATCTTGCGGGGATAAAACCGGATTACATACCAGGCCGCGATCGCCAGGATCAGGACCAGGACACAGGCGATTGTGATGCCCGTGAGTCTCAAGATCTTTCGAGCGGGGGTTCGGCTACCCTCGGGACGTACGGGGCTGTTGCTCATAGCTTCGACCATACTCCAGGGAGATCATTGTCAGAATCAAACGGATCGATGGTTCATCCCGTGAGTTACGTGGTGCTCTTGATGATGTTCCAGGTCTGCACGGCTCCAGGGCCAGGCCACAAACAAACGAGCGGGCCCCGGGGGGGCCCGCTTTCATTGTCGGTTCGATTAATCCCTTTGCAGCATCACGACTTGATTGGCCGGGTCGACGTCTTCCAGGAGCAGGGTGCGCAGGTCTGACCATCGATCTGCGGGATGATGGGTCCCGGCTATCGACAGAGTACGCGTGATCTCCAGCAGATCGTTATCCACCACGACCGTCATCTCGAATACGCCGGCCTTGTTTGCGACCGTCCGTGGCTCGGGTGCGCGTACGACGCTCAACCCGTCCAGCGCGATCCTCAGGGTCACGCTTTGTTGCGGACTCGAATGCAGGAAGACGGGTGATTCGCGGATCGTGTCTTCCAGACGGACGTCGTGGGGCAGTTCGTCGAATACACCGCCCGGCAGGTTGCCCAGGTCGATGCGAATGCGGCTGTCTTCGTCGGCCTCGCCGGGCGCGAAATCGAAACCGAAGCCGATTTCCACGCGCCGGGGCATGAAGATCTCCGGGTTGTGGCCGGTGATCGTGGCGCCGAGCAGGGCGGCGTCGATCATTGCGTCGATGTGCTCGGTCGCCTCATCGTCGACACCGGCCATATGGATGTGTGGGCTGAGGGCCCCATGGCCGACGAGCAGGCCGCGGCCCGACCAGTCGCCCTCGTCGTCGGGGGTCAGGTGCAGGTCCAGACGCAGGCTGGATTCGCCGTCGTATTCCGGTCCGGCCACCGGCAGTAAAGCGTTGTGGGCCGGATCGAAAAAGGTCAGGGGATTACCGGCCCGGTCTAGAATCCGGACCTGTCTGCGGTCCAGCAATGCGGAGCAGGGGAAGTCGTCCACGAACGGGCCGTCGGTCGCCCAGAGGGCCAGGTCGGCAGACAGTCCCGCCGTGCGGAAGAGCGCCAGCGCCAACACGGTCCGGTCGAGGTCGTGGCCGTAGGCCGTGTCCCAAACGAGTCCGGCCGTGCGGGGAGTGCGGGCCCAGTAGGCGTCGTCGTAGTGGATGCCGCGGACACCCGTGGTCAGCATGTCGACAATGGTCCGCACACGCGCGAAATCCGATCCGACCGTATCGAGGCGGGCCGCCACCGTGTCGGCCAGGGCCGCGTCGATCACGGCCGCGGTTTCGAGGGGGGAGGTGTAGCTCGTCATCATCGACTCATGGTTGGGCCAGGACGACCACATCAGCGTGGGCTCGTACCGAACGGGTTGCAGCGTTATCGGTAGCCGCAGCCGGGGAACATCTTCCAGCAGCCAGACGCGACTGTTTCCTTCGATCATCGGTTCAGGGGCTCCGTTCAGGGAGCGGGTCTGCACGGGGATCTTGGGTGCGGTCACACGATACTCCACGCGCACGGCCGGATCGCGCTGCGTCATGACGAAGTAATCGTCGGCGCCCGGTGCCGCGACGCCCCGTTCGGTGATCGTATAAGTCGTCTCCATGATGCAGGGCAGCTCGACGCCGTCGTGCAGGAGCATGGTCTCGCGCATCCCGGCGTAATCGGGACAGCGGTCGATGGCATAGGGCAGCGTGTTCACCACGGCCGTCTCGCTGACCTGATCGGGCGACGGCCACCACCGTTCGTCGCGCCAGGTCCGCAGCAACCCGACCTCGAGCTTCGAGGTGTCCGAGTTCCAGGGGATGCGCAGATCGGCGTGAGCGTTCAGGCCGGCCTTGGTGCCGATCCACACCACGCGATGCACCGTGGTGGACAGATCGCCGTGGGGCGTGATTTCGACGTGGCGACCTTCCAGCAGCAGCACGGCGTCGAGTGTGTCGAGATCGTATCCGTCCTGGGCGCGCAGCCAGAGGTCGTCGAGGTCGTGTCCGCGTGAGACGCCCATTCCGGCCGTGGCGGCCGAGGCCAGCATGACGAGGCTTAGCGTGATGATCGTGGTGCGTTTCATCGGCGGCCTCCCTTCTCGGCGTGGTAGGTACGCTCGCCCCAGTCCCGGGCGGCGTCCATGGCTGTCTTGAAGCCGGCGTAGCCGTCCGGCGGTATCTGTCTTCGTCGTACTTCACACTTTTGTGTGATGCGGAGGTCGCGGCCGTCCATTTCAGCGCCGGCCGTGAAGGCGGCGTAGGTCTCGTCCACCGATTCGATCTCTGGTGGATCGCTTACAAGCCAACCCTTCGGAAGCTTGATCGTTTCGGTCCCCTCCAGCAGCTGAGTGAAGTAGAGGAAGACATCGGTCTCGCGCTCGTCGTCCCAGTGTGCGGCGCCGGCGCGGAATAGGTTGCCGTCGTTCAGCATGACCTGCATCAGGGGGCTGACGAATTCCAGGGCGTCGTCGACGGGCAGGGCGAAGCCGGGCAGGCGGTATTCGAGGGTGATCCACATGTCGCTCGAAAAATCGTCGGTGCGGTGGTGTTTGACGCGCACGTCCTCAAGTCGTCGGCCGATCGGCGCCAGCCAATGGGCGAAGCGGCGGACGAGGTCGTCCTGTCGAACGTTGCAGAAGCGGCGCATGCGTCCGTCCAGGGCGCCGGATCCTTCCATCTGGAATTTGCCGACCAGTGCGCCGTCGGCCGACAACTTGGCCTTGTGCGTAACCGTCAGCGGAGAGTCTTCAGGTGGGCTGTAGGCGATGCGCGACAACTTCGCGCCTTCGGGATCGCCGACCACATAATGCTGCTCGGCCTCGAGCAGACTCCAGATGCTGTTGTTGTAGGGCACCCACGTGGGGTCGTACATGCGATAGCTGCCGTCTGGCAGTTTCAGGGCCGTGACGCAGTGGTTGAACTGGTCGGCGGGCACCGCGTCGATGCGGCTGCCGGCCATGGTCATCGCCGGATTCGATTCGAGTCCGGCGGCGCGCAGCATGGTCACCAGCATGGCCGCGATATCCTTGCACACGCCGCTGCGCTGCTCGAAGATCATCGTCGACGGATGCAGGATGAAGCCTTCGCCCTCGCCCATGGTCTGGCCGCTGTAGCGGATGTTCTGGGCGACCCAGTGCAGCAGGGCCTCGGCCTTGCGGTCGGCGTCGGCGTTGGAGAGGCCCGTGTCGGCGAGGATATCGTCCACCTTCTCCTGGATCGCCGGCGTCACCTCGAACTGATCGCTGTTGATGTCGAAGAACCATCGGCTCTTGGCTTCCCAACTCGCGGCAGTCGACATGACCACCTTGGGCACGAAGTCGCTGGCGGAGGGCTGTCGTGTTTCGTGGATCCGCGCGGGCAGATCGAGTCCCCACCAGGCGTAGGTGTCGTTCGCTTCGTCGTAGGTCACGCTGGAATAGAGCGCGTCGTTGTAGACCTCGGCATGGAGCTTCTTGCCCGCGGGCAGCTTCAGGATATAGCGTTTTTCCAGCGTGGGCGCCTCGTTCGCGAAGAGGACGATGTCGAAGTACTCGCCAGGCATGGGCGGGATGTAGCGGTCGTCGTCGGGGATCGCGTCATCGAGCAACGCATAGGTGAAGCCCTTGCGGAAGGTGCGCACTTCCACGCCGTCACCCACCTGCAGACGCGGCAACTGCAGCAGCATGATCCGGTCGTTCCAGTAGATGGCCGATTGCGGAGCGGGCAGATCCATCACCGCGGAGACGTCGACGGGGATGCGCGCACCGTCGCGGATCACGTTGACCTCGCGCACCTGCACGAAGCTGCTCTGGGGGTCGTAATGCCAGCGCAGGACGGCCCGGTCGCGGCAACCCGCGGGCGTCAGGATCTTCGTCAGCACGTACCCGTCCACGACGGTGACGCCGGACGGGGCCATGTTGTTGACGGCCTCCTCGTAGACGATCACGTAGCCAGCGTCCTCGTAGTCGGCGGCCTGGCCGGCATTGTCCAGACGCGAGAAGGCCGTGGGCGGCGGTGTGTCGCCGGGCGGCAGGGACGCCTGGTTGGCGCGGGTGTCGCAACAGCCGAACAGCACGAGCATGACGACGGCCGGCAGAATGAAGGTCGTGTGTCGTGAGCAGCGCATGGAATCCTCGTGGGCTGGGGTCAGGGCTTGATCTGTCGCTGTCGAACCACTTCGAACATGGCGATACCCGCCGCGACCGAAGCGTTGAGCGAATCCAACTCGCCGGGCATGGGGATGGTCACCGCGAAGTCGCAACGCTTGCGCACCAGCGGGCGCAGGCCTTTTTCCTCGTTGCCGATCACCAGACAGACGCCGCCGGTCAGGTCCACGTCGTGGATGGCCTCGCCGTCGTCCTTTACGGTGCCGTAGATCCAGACGCCCGCTTCCTTCAGCTTGTCGAGAACGTTGGCCAGGTTGGTGACGGTGCAGACGTCCAGGTGGCTCAACGCACCGGCGGAGATCTTGGCCACCACGCCGGTCAGCGATGCGCTGCGGTCGCGCGGCACGACCACGCCGTGCACGCCCGCCGCCGCGGCCGAGCGTAGGATGGCGCCGAAGTTGTGGGGGTCCTGGATGCAGTCGAGGGCCAGGATGAAGGGTGTTTCGTCGAGGGCGCTCACGCGCTGGAGGAATGTGTCTTCGTCGAGGGTCGCAACAGGCTGTATGCGCGCGGCCACGCCCTGATGGTTGATGCGTCCCTCGCCGGCGATGGCCAGCCCGGTCTCGAAACGTACGCGTACGCCGGCGGCGCGGGCCAGGTCGATCACCACCTGCAGCTTGTCGCCGCCCTTGCCCTTGATCACGTAGATTTCGTCGATGGTACGCGGAGCGCGTTCGAGGGCCTCGGTGATCGTGTGTATTCCCCAGATCAGGGTCTCGTCGGCTTGCAGGCGTTTGGCTTTTCGTTCGGGCATGGTGTGGATCCTCCGTGGAGGGATGATAGTACTCCGGCCAATCGGCCGATATATATAAAGTGTACACGTGTACACTTCGGCTGTGTCCCGATCGACACACCCGTGCGCTGCAAGCCTTGTAACTTCAATGATATCAACATCCATGTCCGGCCTGAAGATTGCCCTCCTCCGTAGTAAAGGAGGACGTCATGTTCAGAAGACCATCTGTATCCCTATTCGCGGTTTTCGCCGTCGCCCTGCTCATGG
>DAOVZQ010000187.1 GCA_030635025.1 bacterium | reverse complement strand
CCGTGCAGGACGGTGAAGCCGTTGGAGACGGCATTGAAACGCCCGACCTCTTCACGCTGGTTGGCCATGCTTTCACAACACAGTCCGTCGCTGCAGTAATCGCTCTGCAGCTTGTCCGTCACGCCCAGGTACTCCAGTCCGAGCTCGTGGGCGATGCCGACCATCTTGGCCAGATCGTGGACCCCGTCGGCATAGGACGTGTGGCAATGCAGCAAGCCACGGACGTCACACTGTCGCAGAAGTTCGAAGTGCTGGATGGAACAGGATTCCTGACAGGGCCATGCTCTGTCGATGCAACTCTGGGTGTCGGTCGGTAGCTGTTCGTTCATGGCCTGGTGACGATCCCTGAAAAGAGAATTTGGGGCAGCGCGATTAGCTAACCCATGATAGAAAAGGCCCCCCGTGGATCGCAACCCTTTACAACACAACTCGGCGCGTTTCGCTCACAGGGCTCCGCGCCGCAACAGGTTGGTCATATCGACATTGCCGCCCGAAATAATGATGCCGACACGTCCCAGTCCCTCCAGAGCCTTGAAGTCTTCTGAAAGCACCGCCGCCACAGGTACCGCCGAACTGGGCTCAATCAGCTGTTTCATGCGGGTCCACACAAGACGCATGGTCTCCGTTATCTTGTCTTCCCGCATGGTGATAATGGATTCCAGGTGATCGCGCAGGATGGGCCAGGTCAACTCGCCGAGGCTGGTCAAGAGGCCGTCGGCCAGGGTGTCGGGACCGGTCTGCGGAAGCAACACCCCCGCCGCCAGGGAGCGCGCCGCATCGTCGGCCCCGGTAGGCTCCGCACCGAAGAGACGGATCTTCGGGTTTATCCCGCGCGCCGCTATGCAGGTGCCGGACATCAGGCCGCCCCCGCCCACCGGCGCGATCACCGCATCGAGATCGGGGACATCCTCCAGCAGTTCGAGTGCGACGGTGCCTTGGCCGGCGATGGTCGGCGCGTAATCGTAAGGGTGGATTAAAACGGCGCCGGTCTCTTCGAGAACTTGTTGCACTGTTGTCTCGCGGGCTTCGAGGGTCGGTTTGCACTCGACGACATGCGCACCGTAACCCTCCACCGCCGCGCGCTTGATCGCCGGTGCGGTTTTGGGCATGACGATGTGCACGGGGATGCCGCGGAGTTGTGCGGCCAGCGCCAGAGCCTGGGCGTGATTGCCGCTGCTGTGGGTGACGACGCCCCGGGCCGCGGCTTCATCGGATAATTGGCTGACCGAATTCCAGGCACCGCGGAACTTGAAAGCGCCGGCGCGCTGGAGGTGCTCGCACTTGAAGAAGAGCTTGCGACCGGCCATTTCGTCGAGGAGGCGGCTGGTCATAACGGGGGTGCGGTGGGCGACGCCGGCGATACGGTCGGCGGCGGCGCGGATGTCGTCCAGGGTAACAGCGTATTTCATGATCGAACCGGCCTCCGGCTTAAGAGGGCTTGTGCGTGGTGATCGACAAGTTGCGGAATCGGAAAGCGCGGGGGTCTGTTCATGATATATGAACGACCACGGAGAGTCGACCTGATCATGGCGGTGAATATTGTGGGCTTGTGGATACGTTTCTTCGGGTTGGGTTGATGGGTGTTGAGATTGGTTGTGGGTTGTTGGGGGGGCGTGTCTTTTTTGCGGTGTGACGGGGCGCATAGACTATGCCCGCAGACTGCCCTAACTTGTTAATTTATAATTAGTTACGCCTTGCGCGACGGGTGCTTCCGAGCTATATTATATCCATCGATAACACTCGTTTCGACCTCCCACGAAACGCTCGTTTTCTGGGAGGTTTGCTTATGTCTGCTAGTGATATTCATGCTCGTCTTGAAGCTGCGCTGAGTGAATTGCAACGGGCTGAAAAGAACGCCGTGCTTCTTTTCGGTGAGATCCTCCGTCGCAAGTTGTATCGGGATCTTGGGTACTCATCGATTCAGGCCTACGCCGCCGAGGCGCTCAGCTTTACTCCCAGCAAGACTTCTCAGTTTGTTCGATTGGCCGGGGCGCTTGAAGAGTTGCCTCGCTTGCGTCGGTCGGTTGCATCCGGTGAGTTGGGGTGGACCAAGGCGCGGGAGGTGGCCAAGGTGGCTACGCCCGAGAGTGAGGGGAAGTGGATCGCCGAGGCCGCGTGTTCGAGCAGTCGGAGTCTGGAGCAGAAGGTGCGGGCGGTGCGGCGGCGGGTTCGTCAGGCGCCGCAAGTGGCTGGGCAGCCGGCGCTGAATCTCGGAGAGTCCCAATCGGACCCCGCCCCCTTGGATATTCAGATCACAGTGAATACTAAATACACATCTGAGCAATATGCTCGTCGTGAAGCCTTGCTCGAAACGATCCGTAAGCGGGCTGCACGGAAGGGATCGACGGTGCAAGGCCTGACCCGTGCGGAATTGATACTCACCGCGCTGAATGATATGGCAGAGAAACTCGACTCCGGTTCAGGAACCGCAACCGTCTCAAGCTCACCTTTTCAGGTCATCGTTTACACGTGTAAAATCTGTGGTGCGGCCGAGGTGCGGACGGATCGCGGTTCAAAGCCGGTTTCGGCCGAGGTCGTGCAATGTGATGCTATTATACAAGAACCCGGTCGGCCCAACCGAGCGACCATCCCGCCCAAGAAACGCCAAGCCGCCCTGATCCGTGCCGGTCATCGGTGTGAGACACATGGATGTGAGCGGACACGCTTCCTTGAGGTCCATCATCGGCGTCCACGGTCGCACGGCGGAAGCAACGAGACAGCCAACCTTCAGGTACTGTGCTCAGGCTGCCATCAGTTGGTCCATCGGCAGGGGCGCCTCCAAGACAATACACGGACAGAGTGAATCACATTACCAGGACTCTGGAAATTACAGTGGGGCCTATCGAGTTTCTGGTATGCTCCAGAGCATCACCGATCGCACCTGAAAAAGTCCTCAAGCAGACTGCTGCCGTTATCAGGAGAACAATATGGTTGGATGCCGCCACCTACTGCTGGCCACTGCCCTGATGCTCACGATCTCCGCATCGGGTCGGGCCGCGACCATCGGCGTCTACTTCGATCCGTTCGGCGAATACACGTGTATCACCAACGCCCTGAGAGTACCAATCGATGCGTTCATCATCGCCGACGATCTGGACTGCGACGACGATATCGCCGGTTGGGAGGCTTCGCTATCGTTCGACGACGGCATCACCGTATTCGTGGACAAGCACTACGGCGACGGCATCGATGTCGGTCCATTCCCTGACATGCGGGTCGGGATCCCCTCTCCCCCCTTGGCGGGGCGCGAACGGATTCTACTGGCGAAGCTGACCGTCTATGCGACCCGCGGTGGCGTGATACGCCTTGGACCGCCTCGCCGACCATCCCCAATCGGCTCCGGGAAACTGTCCTTCACCAGCCATTCTCGACCGGGAACGGTAATCGAGTTCACGCCGGTCGTCGCGGACGGGGGTAACGGTCAGGCGGTCATCGGCGGGAACTGCGAATCCGCCGCATCGATGCAAGGCGAGGATCTCTCTTCATATGTCATCCCGGGCATGAAGAAGTTCTCCCTGACAGAGGGATCACTACGCGACTCGGCACCCCGACCAAACTATGAAGACAAATCGTTGAGTAACATGGAGCATCTTCTCACAGCCTCCGATTTCTGCTTCACGGGCTTCGTCACCACCGTCATCTATAGGTGTTATGCCCATGAACGGGGAGGCGTCCAGTCCCTGGCCATCATCGAGTTCGATATCGAAGATCCGCATTGGGGCGTCTACGGTTCTCGCTTTATCGTCGATACGAAAGTGGATCGACCCGAACTCTGCGTCACATACAACAGGGAGTTCTTTGCGGACTTCCCTCCCGGCTCCCGGTTCCTGGTATTCGGATCCAACAAGGAAGGGCGGCATATCTGTTATGACACAGGACTCTTCGAAGTCGTCGGCGATACAATATTGGATCCAGGAAGACGGGCGTATCCGGAAGTGGCGCGAATCGTCGATAAGATGACCGAGGGTCGCGATCTCATGCGACAAGCGAGTGAGGCGGAATGTATCGTGTTGTGCACTGTCGAAAATATCGTCAAGGTTGGGCATAGAAAGGCGGAGGCCTCCATTACCGTCCTGGACCTACTGAAAGGGACCGTGCCGACAGGTCACATGACAGTTCATCTATACCACAGCGATACTTCTGATATCGACACCGGGTACGCCATGGCGCCGATACTGGATGAGGCGACCGACTACCTGTTGTTCCTGAACTCATCCAAAGCCGATGGGTATGTCGCAACGGCAGGCATCTGCAGCAGTTACGAGATCTCCGGCGAGAATCTCCTTACACACGCAGGTGAATTTTGGGGACCCTATGCATTGGCGAAGCGATTGATCACCGGAAACAAATGAGATCAAGACCGAAACGATGAATTCGTTTGCTAGGCCGACTGCCCAATCTCGTTATAAAGCGTATCCCGCAGCACCGGCCGCAGTCCGACTTCCCGGATATACGCCACGATTTCGTCGCGTCCCATCCCCCGACCCGCGCTACCGCCGGCTGCCAACGTCACACGCTCGTCGGTGACCGTCCCGTCGAGGTCGTTGGCTCCGGAGCGCAGGGCGAGCTGCGCGGCTTCGCGGCCGAGCATCACCCAGTAGGCTTTCACGTGAGGGATATTGTCGAGCATGAGGCGGGACAGGGCGATGACCTTCAGTTTCTGCATCAAAGAGGGACCCGGCAGGTCAGCGAACTTCGTGCCCTCTGGATGAAAGGCCAGCGGAATGAAGCATTGGAAGCCGCCGCTGCGGTCCTGCTGCTCGCGCAGGCGGATCAGATGGTCGACCCAGTGGCGCGGCTCGTCGATGTGGCCGAACAACATGGTGCAATTCGATTTCAGGCCTGACTCGTGAACCAGGCCCGCGATCTCGAGCCAACGCGCGGACGACATCTTCTTCGACGCGATCTTTTCGCGAACCGTTTCGTCGAAGATCTCCGCGCCGCCGCCGGGGCAGCTGTCCAGGCCGGCGTCGCGTAGGGCGGCGATGGTTTCGGGGACCGACAGCTTGCCGATCTTGGCCAGGAAATCGATCTCCACCATGGTGAAGGCCTTGAGATGCACCTCAGGGAAGGCGTCTTTCAGAGCGCGCAGGATATCCAGGTACACGGGGAATTTCCAGCGCGGGTGCAGGCCACCGACGATGTGGAATTCGCTGGTGCCGGGGATGAAGTCGCGCCGTGCCATCTCGACGCATTCCTCTGGCGTGTAGGACCAGGTGCCGGGCGCGTTGGGATCGTCGGCGTAGGCGCAGAGTTCGCAGCCCACGTAGCAGACGTTGGTCGGGTTGATGTGCCGGTTGATGTTGTAGTAGACCTTGTCGCCGTGCATGCGCTCGCGGACCGTGTGGGCGAGCCAGCCCACCAGGGGCAGGTCGTCGCTTTCGGCCAGCAGCAGGCCGTCGCGTTCGTCGAGACGCTCACCGGCGGCGATCCTGGCCGCCGTATCGTACAGGGGGTGGCTCTTGGCGATCATCTCGACTCCAGGGAGACGCCGCGCCCGGTTGCCGCGAGGGGCCGCCGGGCGATGTCGTCGGTTGACGGGGATCAGGTGTTGTCGGCCTTGGCCGCCATCTTGATCTGGGGCAGCAGTGTGAGGTCGAAGATGCGGCGTTGGCCGTCTCGTACGGCGCGCACCTCTTCGAGCCCGCGTCGCAGGCCGGCCAGGACGCTGGTCACTTCCAGGTTCTGGTGGCGATAGCCGAAATGACGCAGCTTCTCCATGGATGCCACGAGTTTGTTCTCGGAATCGGCGAGCTTGTTGTCGGCGATGTCGGAAAAGGCCAGGGACGCCTCGTGCAGCCCCATCCAGAACAGCTCATCGCGTCCCACGGCGTTGCGCAGGCCGACGGCGGTCAGGGTCACGGCGTCTTCGTAACGTCGGGTATTAAAGGCGGCCACTGCATCGTTCAGT
>DAOVZQ010000444.1 GCA_030635025.1 bacterium | reverse complement strand
CTCTGCCCGGCCGGTCTGAACAGTCAGAGATGGGATGGTCGAGACGATAAGGGCCAGGCTCGGGCTTCGGGCGTCTATCATTTCACGCTCGAAGCGGGGGGATTGCGCCATACGCGTCCGGCCGTCCTGGTGAGATGACCTCACACCGCAACATATGATCATGAGGGCAGCGCGCCGGTTGCAGGTCGATTGTTGACCGACGGTAGGTTACAGGCATATCTTCGCCGGAGCCGAAGACTTGTGGCGGGTGAGGACCCGCCGGGTGAAGTGCTGAAGGGAATTCATGTTCGACCGCAAGCAGGACCTGAAGCTGATCAAGCGTTGTAAGCGTGGTGAGGAAGTTGCCTTCCAGGAACTGCTCACCCGCTATCGGAGCGCTATCTTCGGCCTGTGCTACCGGATGACCCACAGCGCGGAAGATGCCCGCGACCTGGCCCAGGAAGTCTTCATCAAGGTTTTTTCACTGCTCGACCGTTATGACGAGAGTTATGCGTTTTCCAGTTGGATCTTTCGCATAGCCACCAATCACTGTATCGATCATCTGAGACGTAATCGCTTGCGATTTTTGTCTCTGGACGGATATACCACGCCGGATGGCGACGAAATCGAAATCCCGATCCCCGACAAGGCGGCCCGTCCCGATCGGGTCCTGGAAATGAGAGAGGCTATGGACAAGCTCGAGGAGGTCATCGTCGACCTGCCTCCTCATTACAAGGCCATCATTCTGCTGCGTCACGACCAGGAGTTGTCGTACGAGGAAATCGCCACGGTTCTCGACTTACCCTTGGGGACGGTCAAGGCCCGTATCCATCGTGCCAGGGCCATGGTACAACAGATGTTGAAAGCCCGGTCCTATGATATATGATAGAAGACGAAAAAAGGTCGATTCGAAGTGCAACCTCCTGGAGGGTCGTCCGTAGGGAAGCGGGTAAGGGTGGTCAAGGAAGGCGCTGAACCGTAATCGGGTTCGCATCTTTCGAACCCGGAATTTCCGGCCTCCGTACTGAGGGAAGGAGACCCTGGAGGAACACATCATGAACGAGAACAAAAAAATGAATGCACCGAACTGCATCGAGACATGCTCGCAACTGCAGGCGTACCTGGACAAGACCTTGTCCCGCAAGGAATCCATGGCGCTTTTCCTGCATGTGCGCGAATGTCGAGGGTGCAATGAGGAACTCGAGACAATGGAGCGCCTCTACGGCCTGTTGGGCGGATTACCGTCCATCGAGCCGCCCGAGGATTTCGATGCGCGCATTCTCGAATCGGTGCCGTACGAGGCCTACAAGGCCATGGAACCCTTGCGCCGCGAACGCATGCCGGTAATCCTGGAGGAGGAGGCCCTACCTGCCTTCATCCGAGCGGGAGCCACACGAGCCGTGGGCGGTCTGGTCGCCGTCATGACGGCAGCCGGTCTGGCGACCGGTGCGCTTCCCGTCGGCTGGACGGCCTTGATGGTCGCCGGCGCACTGCCGGAAGTGCTGCTGCGGCTTCAGGGCGCTTCCCGGAGGATTTATACCGGTGTCATGCAACGTTCTTCCACTCGCTGACCCGCGGACCGTCGTCCAACGCTCGCGTGCGAGCTCGGCCTTCATGGCCGGGCTCTCGCTGCTGCTCTTGGTTGCGATCCTGTGGCCCGGGCCGGCTCTGACCCAGGAACCTGCCGCCAGCCGTGGAGATTCCCTGCGCCATTCCATCAAGACCCGGTTGGAGCGCATCAGCGCCCTGAAGGATTCCCTTTCCGGTCAACAGGATGTCAAGTTCGATGCGGCCCTGGAGGATCTTGGAGATGTCTTCAAGGAACTCGAGCAGCAGTTGCGGGACATCGATGTCACCGTAGACGACGAGATGCTCAAATTCTCCAGCCCCAGCGGCGAGATGACTTTCGACATACCCGAAGACTGGGGTGAGAAGGTCAGCCAGGGACTCAGTGCGATCACCGCCACGATCCTCTCCGAATTGCCCGATACGCTCGACATTGAGCGTGGGCTCAACGAGTTCAGGGACCAGGCCGATGCCTGGAATATCAACATCTTCGACGACGAAGCGAATACGCCCCGGAAACTCAAGGTCGTCGGTGACGAGATTTTCAGTACGGGCGAGGATGTGGTGGTGGCCGTGAACGAGCGGATCACTGGCCGGGTCATCGTCATCGGGGCCGACGCCACGATCATGGGCAGCGTGGATGAAAGTGTCATCGTGGTGGGGGGCAAGCTCAACCTGGACGAGGATGCCCACGTGCAAGGCGATGCCGTGGCTCTCTTCGGTTCACTCCGACGTCACGACGAAGCCGTCGTGGGTGGGACGGTCGTCTCGATCGGTGGAGACGGCTTGGCCGGGGATTTTTTCGGTATGTCGGATTTAACGTCCGGCGTCAGCGGAGCCTTGATCAAGCTGGGTGGACTGATTGTCTTCGGGCTGTTGATCATGATGATCTTCGCCTTGCTACCTCGCGACCGGCTGGGTTCGGTCGAGTCCTACCTGGTTCATAATCCCGGTCGTGCCTTCGCTGCGGGGCTGCTCTGGGTGACCGTCGGACACCTGCTCTATATTGTGGCTATCGCGTTGTTGATTGTCACGGTCATCGGTATTCCCGTGGCTGCGCTTTTGGGCTTGGCCTACACCATCCTGGGCGTTATCGCCGTAGGCATCGTGGCGCGAGTACTCGGCGCCAGGATCTGTCAGCGTCCCAGCTGTCAGGAAAAGTCCAGTTGGTGGGCGCTGATGATCGGCCTGTTCGTCATCCTGTTGCCGGGGCTGCTGGGAACCCTGTTTGGAGGGGTAAGCGGATTCACACCGCTGGCCCGTCTTTTTGATGTCATCAGTATCGCCGTTCATCTGACCGTCTATTGCTTTGGCTCCGGCGCGGTCCTGAGCAGTCGCTTCGGCACGGCCCGCCAAAAAATCACCGACTGACGTCATTCTCCAGACTGCGTAAATATCCCCAATCACCATGGGGGATATAACCCACATTTCAAATTATATCAGATATCCGGCTTGCGTATCCTGTTTTGAATGTCGGCCTAATTTCTTGTATAACAGATAGTTATTT
>DAOVZQ010000009.1 GCA_030635025.1 bacterium | reverse complement strand
TGGCGGGTCGGGTCCTCTGGCCGGGTTTTCAGCTGCGGTTAAGGCCAATATCTGCGTACGGGGTGAACCCACGGACTGCGGCTCGCGAATCCTGCAGGACTGGCGCCCGCCCTACGACGCCACAGTGGTCACTCGTTTACGCACTGCCGGTGCCCGTCTGCTGGGGGCCACGGTGATGGATGAATTCGGCATGGGCTCGTCGACGGAACATTCATGCGTCGGACCAGCGCGAAACCCTCACGACTTGACGCGCGTCCCCGGTGGATCAAGCGGTGGAGCGGCCGCGGCGGTGGCTGCGGGGTTGGCGTATTTCGGTCTTGGCTCGGATACCGGCGGCAGTGTCCGGCAACCGGCCCATTGCTGCGGTGTCGTGGGGTTGCTTCCCACGTATGGGCGCGTTTCGCGCTACGGATTGGTTGCCTACGCCTCGTCCCTGGACCAGATCGGCCCCTTGACCCGAACCGTATATGACAGCGCCGCCGTCTTCGAGGTCATTGCCGGCTTCGACGAAAAGGATGCTACATCCCTGGACGCGCCGGTGGGAGAAATGCGATCAGCCATGGATCGCCCGACCGCGGGAGTCGTGGTGGGCGTTCCGCGAGCGCAACTCGCCTTGGCCGACGCCGATACGAACGCGGATTTCGAACGAACCCTGCTCGCCTTGCAGGATGTTGGCGTATCGGTGGTGGATGTGGAGCTGCCGGACCACCGCGATCTGTTGGCCACCTATTACGTCATCGCCACTGCCGAGGCGTCGACCAATCTGGCGCGCTTCGACGGCGTAGCCTACGGGGCCCGCGTACACGGCGCCGATTACGGTGAGATGACCGGCCGGACCCGTGATGCGGGGTTCGGACGCGAGGTCAAGCGTCGGATCCTGCTGGGCGCCTTCGTCCTCTCGGCCGGCCACCGCGGCGCCTTCTACGACAGGGCGCTGAGCGCGCGGCGACGGATACGCTCCCGATATGAAGCCGTGCTGTCGTGCTGCGATGTTATTGCAACCCCCACGGCGCCGACCGCGGCCTTTCTCCTGGGCTCGAAGCTCGACGATCCGTTGAGCATGTATCACAACGACGCCTTCACGGTTGGGCCGAGTCTGGCCGGCCTGCCGGCGCTGACCGTCCCCACGGGGCGCGACCGGGACGGCATGCCCTTGAGCATACAACTGACGGGAGCGGCTTTGGGAGAGGGTATCCTCTTTACACTGGGCGCGGCCGTCGAACGGTTGTGCGGCAAGGGGGAGACGTGACCCTCACACCCGTCATCGGACTCGAAGTGCACGCGCGGCTGGCGACCCGGACGAAGATCTTCTGCGGTTGCAGCAACACGTACGGCGATGCGCCCAACACCAACGTCTGCCCCGTGTGCCTGGGTCTGCCCGGCACGCTGCCCGTCCTGAATGCGCGGGCGGTGGACCTGGCCGTTCGCCTCGGATCGGCGCTCGGTTGTCGAGTGGCCAGTCGATCGATTTTCGAGCGTAAGAGCTACTTCTATCCCGACCTGCCCCGCAACTACCAGATCACACAGCAGGACGCCCCCCTTTGCACGGGCGGTGGGCTGGAGATCGGGCTGCCGGGTGCACGTCGCTTTGTGGAACTGGAACGGATTCATCTGGAGGAAGACGCGGGCAAGTCCGTTCATGACGCGGACGGCACGCGGATCGACCTGAACCGTGCAGGTACGCCCCTGGTCGAAATCGTCACCCGACCCGTGTTGTGTTCGGCCGATGAAGCTTACGCGGTCCTGCGTGAGCTGCGGCGTCTGGTGAGAGCCCTGGGAGTGAGCGACGGCGACATGGAGCACGGCAGTCTGCGCTGCGACGCCAACGTTTCCCTGCGTGGGGAAGATGACGCACAGCCCGGGGTCCGTGTCGAACTCAAGAACCTCAACAGCCTGCGGGGAATCCGACGCGGCCTGGACTACGAAATCGCCCGCCAGAGCGAGATGATCGCACGGGGAGAAGTCGTGACGCCGCAAACGCGCGGTTGGGACGCGAGCCGGGGCGAGACTTATTTCATGCGCTCCAAGGAATCCTCCGACGACTACCGTTACATTCCCGAACCGGACCTGCCTCCGCTCCTGGTCCCCGCAGTGGTTGCCAGGGCCCTGCGGGACCGGTTGCCCGAGTTGCCGGCCGCGCGTGAAGAACGCTACGTCACGCAACTGGGACTCTCACCCGAGGTGGCGGCCACCTTGACCGAGACGACGGATGTTTCAGACTACTTCGAAACGGTGGCCCACTCACTGGACGATCCGCGCATCGCAGCCAATTGGGTGGCGGGAGAGGTGCTGCGCCTGTGCGGCGAGACCGGAGTCCGCCCCGGAGACTTGGGCGTTCCGCCCGCAGCCCTGGTTGATCTCCTGCATCGCATCGCCGAGGGCACACTGAGTCACACCGCAGCCAAGACCGTTTTCGCCGTCATGGCCGCCGAGGGGTGCGGGGCCGAAGAGGTGATCCTGCGGAAGGGGCTGGGACAGATCACCGACCGTAGCGTCCTGGCCGCAGAGGTCGCCCGTGTCGTGGAGGATCATCCTGATCAGGTGGCCCGCTTTCGCGACGGCAAGACGGGTGTGGCCGACTGGCTGGTCGGCCGTGTCATGGCCGCCACGGGAGGCCGGGCGGACCCGGTCCTCTGCGCAGATCTGGTTCGTTCATATCTTGCAGAACGCTTAGATCAGGACGCCAAATGACGTTTGCGACTTGTCATGTCGGGGCCTAACGTTCCGGTCAGACAACAGCGATTCGATCCGCGCGGCGATACCAGAATGGAGATGAGCCATGTCGGATGACACATACAGAGTGACCGACGATTTTCCATCGCTCGATGCCGCCCAATGGCGGGAGCGGGCTACGGCCGAACTCAAGGGGAAGTCCTGGGAACGGCTCGTGGGAGAAACGTGCGGGGGCCTGGAAATCGCACCGCTCTACACGTCGGCGGACTGGAATGCCGCGGATGATCCGAGCGGCTTTCCCGGCTCGGCGCCCCATGTTCGTGGCGACACCGATCCGGCCCAGGAGCCCTCCTGGGATGTTCGCGCCGAGTTCACTCACCCCGATCCCGCCGCGACCAACGCCCAGATTCTGAGAGATCTGTCCCGCGGTGCCACATCGGCGCTGCTGCGGATCGATCCCTTCGGCCGCGAAGGTGTGGCCGTACGTTCGGCCGACGATCTGGACGCCGTTCTTGCCGACGTCGATCTGACACGGTTTCCGGTCGCCCTGGAAGCCGGTCCCCGGTTCGGGCTGACGGCGACGTTGCTGGACGAGGTCTGGCGGCGGCGGGGCGTGGAGCCTGTCGCGGCCCGGGGCTCGCACCAGGCCGATCCTCTCGGCACCTGGATGATGGGCGGCGGATTGCCGGTGCCGTTACCCCGTCTCATGGACGACATGGCGGCCCTAGCGGTTCGTACGGCGGAACAGTCGCCCCACATGCGCTCGGTGATGGTCAAGTCATGCCACTTCGACAACGAGGGAGGCAACGAGAGAGTGGAGATGGAATTTACCATGTCGACGGCCCTGGCCTACCTGAAGGCCCTGGTCGACGTGGGACTCGATGTGGACACCGCCGCAGCACAGATCCAGTTCTGCATTGCCGTGGACGGCGAACTCTTCGGTGGGATCGCCAAGCTGCGCGCGGCGCGGCGCCTGTGGGGCCGAGTCGTCTCGGCCAGCGGCGGTTCCGTGCAGGCCCAGCGCATGCACCTGGTGGCCCGGACCTCCGCGCGGATGATGACGCGTCGCGATCCCTGGGTGAATATCCTGCGCACTACGACAGCCGCCTTCGCGGCCATCACCGGAGGCGCCGACGCGATTACCGTTACACCTTTCGACGCGCAGGACAATATTCCGGATGGCTTCAGCCGACGCATCGCCCGGAACGTGCAGATCATCCTTCAGGAGGAATCGCATCTCGGTCACGTGATCGACCCGGCCGGCGGTTGCTGGCATCTCGAATCGCGAACGGACGAGCTGGCTCGCCAGGCCTGGTCGACGTTCCGTCAGGCCGAAGGACGCGGCGGGATGGCCGCGTGTCTTCGTGACGGATGGGTGCAGGACCATGTCGTCGCGGCCAGGAAGCATCTCGACTCAAAGATTGCACGACGCCAGTTGCCGATTACCGGAGTGAGCGAGTATCCCCGGCTGGACGAAACATCGGTGCATCGTCCGCGCCCGACTCCGCCCGCCGGCGACGCGCCGGGTGCGTTACGACTCGAAGGGGAGGACGGCACGGCCCGTGATCCCATCACCTCCCTCGGCACATATCGTCCCGCCGCGGCGTTCGAGGATCTGCGCGATGCGGCCGACGCCCATCTAGAGCGCACAGGCGCACGGCCCAGCGTCTTCCTTTGCACGCTGGGCACGTTGGCCCAGCACAACGCGCGCACGGCCTGGATCCGCAACGCCTTGGCGACGGGTGGAATCGAAACGGCGGGTGGCGAAGCGTATGTCGACCCCGTCGAGGCCGTGGCGGCCTTCCGCGCAGCCGGCAGTCCCGTCGCGGTGATCTGCTCATCCGACGCCGTCTACGCCGAACTCGGACCGGCTACGGCCGAGGCCCTGCACGAGGCCGGAGCATCCGTCCAGATCCTGGCGGGACGTTTCGGCGATCTGGAGGATCGATGGTGCGCCGCCGGTGTCGATCAGGCCCTCTACATGGGCTGCGACATCCTGGAATCGTTGCGCGGCCTGCACGAGGCTCTGGAGGTATCGTCATGAGCGTATTTCCCGACTTCAGCATCCTGGATTTCGAGGACGACGGAGCGAATCGCGGACAGGCACCCGCCGGTGGTCCCGTCTGGACAACGCCCGAGGGCATAGACGTCAAACGACTCTACACGACCGCGGACCTCGAAGGTCTCGACCACCTGCAGACCATTCCCGGCGCCCCGCCGTTCCTGCGTGGACCCTACGCCAGCATGTACACGCAGCGCCCCTGGACCGTGCGCCAGTACGCCGGTTTCTCCACGGCCGAGCAGAGCAATGCTTTTTACCGGCGTAATCTCGCCGCGGGGCAGAAGGGTCTGTCGATCGCCTTCGATCTGGCCACCCATCGTGGCTACGATTCGGATCATCCGCGGGTGGTGGGGGACGTGGGTATGGCGGGCGTGGCCATAGATTCGATCATGGACATGCGCATCCTCTTTGACGGCATCCCTCTCGACAAGATGTCGGTGTCGATGACCATGAACGGCGCCGTGCTGCCGGTGATGGCCCTGTACATCGTGGCCGCCGAAGAGCAGGGCGTCTCTCAGGAGAAGCTTGCCGGGACCATCCAGAACGACATTCTCAAGGAGTTCATGGTCCGCAACACGTACATCTATCCGCCGACGCCGAGCATGCGGATCATCGGCGACATCTTCGCATACACCTCGCGGCACATGCCGCGCTTCAACTCGATATCCATCTCCGGCTATCACATGCAGGAGGCCGGCGCGACGGCGGATCTGGAGCTGGGCTACACCTTGGCCGACGGTGTCGAATACATCCGGACCGGTCTGGCGTCCGGTCTGGCTGTTGACGACTTCGCCCCCCGCCTGTCATTCTTCTGGGCGGTGGGGATGAACTACTTCATGGAGGTGGCCAAGCTGCGCGCCTCGCGTCTGCTGTGGGCCCGTCTTGTGAAGGGGTTCAAACCCGGGAATCCAAAATCGATGTCCCTGCGGACGCACAGTCAGACATCGGGCTGGAGCCTGACGGCGCAGGACGTCTACAACAACGTCACGCGCACGTGTGTGGAGGCCATGGCGGCCGTCCACGGCCACACCCAGTCGCTGCACACCAACAGCCTGGACGAGGCCCTGGCGCTGCCCACCGATTTTTCGGCGCGCATCGCCCGCAACACGCAGCTCTACCTGCAGCAGGAGACCGACACCTGTCGCACGGTGGATCCCTGGGCGGGCAGCTACTACGTGGAGTGGTTGACCCACGAGTTGGCCGAACGGGCGTGGACGCACATCGAAGAGGTCGAGGCGCTGGGGGGGATGGCGCGGGCCATCGAGGCCGGCATTCCCAAGCTGCGTATCGAGGAGGCGTCGGCCCGTACCCAGGCGCGTATCGATTCGGGCCGGCAGACCGTCCTGGGCGTCAACAAGTATCCGCCCGACGAGCCCGAAGACATCGAGGTGCTCAGGGTGGACAACTCCGAGGTCCGAGCCGCGCAACTGGCCCGCCTGGATGAGCTGCGCAGGACCCGGGATCAAGCCGCCGTCGACGAGGCGCTAACGGCCTTGACCCGGAGTGCGGAATCGGACGACGGCAACCTGCTGGAGCTGTCGGTGACGGCGGCGCGGGCGCGCGCCACCGTCGGTGAGATCAGCGATGCGTTGGAAAAGGTCTACGGACGTCACCAGGCGGCGGTCAACGCCGTGAGCGGAGTGTACAGCGGAGAAATGGGCGAAGAACAGAACGACATGACCGGGATTCGGGAGATCGTGGAGGGCTTCGCCGAACGCGAGGGCCGCCGTCCCCGCATTCTCGTGGCCAAGATGGGCCAGGATGGACACGATCGCGGCCAGAAGGTGATCGCCACGGCGTTCGCCGACATGGGCTTTGACGTGGACGTCGGACCGCTCTTTCAGACCCCGGAGGAGACGGCGCTCCAGGCCGTGGAGAACGACGTGCACGTGGTGGGCGTCAGTTCACTGGCGGCCGGTCATCTCACCCTGGTGCCTGCGCTCAAGGCCGAACTGACGCGGCTGGGTCGTCCGGACATTCTCATCGTCGCTGGTGGTGTTATTCCGCCCCAGGACCACGATGCCCTGCGTGAGGCCGGCGCTGCGGCCATCTTCCCGCCGGGGACGGTCATCGCCGACGCCGCGCGGGAACTCATGCAGAAGCTGGAAGAGGTGAACCGCGGGTGAACGACGTGCCGCGCAAGGCCAACGACCTATCCCTCGACGACTATGTCGCGGGCGTGAAGGCCTGCGATCGCGCCGTGCTCGGCCGCGCCATCACGCTGGTCGAGAGCAGCCGGCCCGACCACCAGCAGCTTGCCCAACAATTATTGTCGGTTCTGCTGCCCGACACCGGCCAGGCTCATCGTGTGGGGTTGACGGGTGTCCCCGGTGCCGGCAAGAGCACTCTGATCGATGCGCTGGGCACCCGACTGACCGGAGACGGACACACGGTGGCCGTGTTGGCCATCGACCCCACCAGCCTGATAACCGGCGGCAGCATTTTGGGCGACAAGACCCGCATGGCTCGGCTGGCCGTCGACCCGCGCGCCTTCATCCGGCCCTCGCCGACCGCCCGCACCCTGGGCGGCGTGGCCCGCAAGACCCGTGAGTCGATGCTGCTCTGCGAGGCGGCCGGCTTCGACGTGGTGATCGTCGAAACAGTGGGCGTGGGACAGAGCGAGACGGTCGTGGCCGAGATGGTCGACGTCTTCATCCTGCTGGCTATCGCGGGAGCGGGGGACGAGCTCCAGGGCATCAAACGCGGCGTGATGGAGCTGGCGGAGATCGTGGCCGTGAACAAGGCCGACGGCGCCAACGCCGGCCCGGCCGAGATCGCCGCCAACGAGCTGCGCCAGGCCCTTCATTTCATGCGCCCACCCCATCCGTCCTGGGAAGTGCCTGTGCTGACCATCAGCGCCGTGGCCGGCGACGGTCTCGACACGTTGTGGGACACCGTCGTGCGCCATCGCGACACCCTGCGGTCCGCGGGGGCCCATGCGCAGCGCAGACGCGACCAGCAACTGCGCTGGATGTGGTCGATGGTCGAGGACCGCGTCATGACCGACCTGCGCACCCATTCCGGAGTCAAGGCGCTGCTGCCGGCTCTCGAAGCCGACGTGCGTGACGGCCGGGTGCCTCCAACCCAGGCCGCTCTGCGCATTCTGGAAATTATCCGCAGCTGACTCGATCATGGATCTGGCCTGAGCCGAGGAGTCCCGACTTGGATATGCGAGCCCGAACGGACCATCCCGTCCTGGACGCCATCGCCGACCGGTGGAGTCCCTATGCCTACGATCCGCGCCCGGTGTCCACGGCGGACCTGTGCTCCATCTTCGAGGCGGCCCGCTGGACCGCATCCAGCTATAACGAGCAGCCTTGGCGTTTCATCGTGGTTCCGCGTGAGGATGAGGCCGCGTTCGCCAACGCCCTGGATTGCCTGGTGGATTTCAACAAGGGTTGGGCCAAGGACGCCGCCGTGCTGGTCTTCGCCGTGGCGGCCACGCATTATCAGAACAACGGCAAGCCCAACGACAAATCCCAATACGATCTTGGCCAGGCCGTGGCCCAGTTGAGTCTCGAGGCGGCGGTGCGCGGGATCGATACGCACCAGATCGGCGGGCTCTTTGCCGACAAGGTGCGCGAGGTCTACGCCGTACCCGAGAGTTTCGACGTGATCTGCGGATTCACGCTGGGCTACGCCGCTGCCCCCAACGAAGGCGGTCCCGAGGGACGCACCCGCCACCCTCTCGCCGCTCTCGTCTTCGGGACAACCTGGAACGAACCCGCTGATTTTCTGGGATGAGTTCATGTCACCCGCCGGACGCGTGCCAAGAGCGGTGCGCTTCCGTACGGGGACGGCTCCGACCCTGCTAGTCATGTAGAAAATTCCGCCCCGGACGTCTTCCTCCGTCATTGGTGTCGGCCGTGTGCCTTTTTCGACTCTGGCACGCTCGATGCGAGTCCACTCGTGATCACAGACGCCAACCGACCTCCCGGAACTGGATCCGACATGAGTCTCTCGTTTCTGCGCACCATCGTTATCTACTTCTCGATCATCCTGGTGAACATGACCCTGTTGAATCTGATCAACCCGGCTGATGCAGCCGTTCTCATCTCCGAAGTGGTCGCCGACCCGGCGAGCGATTGGGATGCCGACGGTGAGATCAGCAGCCGTGGCGACGAATGGGTGGAGATCGTCAACTCCGGGCCCGGCGGAGTGGATCTCGCCGACTACTACTTGCGGGACGCCCTGGGCGATGACCCACAGATATGTTTTTCGGGGCTGTTGCTTGTTGGTGAAACGGCTGTCTTTTTCGGGAGCGACGCCGTGGCCTGGCAGTTGGAGCAGGGGTTGTCGTCTACGGGGTTGAGTCTCAATAACGCCGGAGACATGTTGGAGCTTTACCATGGCCATCCGCTGGACGTCGACGCCGTCCTGGTGGATGCCCTGATCTACCCCGATCACGCGGGCGTGGACGACCGGTCTCTCGCCCGCTTCCTGCCCGAGAACGAATGGGTACTCTGCGATGGTCTCAATCCCTACGGCGGCACACAGGAGCCGGCCGGTACGGGTTGTTCGCCGACTCCGGGCGAAAGCAACGTGTGTGAGGGACTTGTGCCGTCCGAGAGCAGAAGCTGGGGTGAGGTCAAGACCGACTACCGTTGAGGGTGAACCGGCGTGAAAAAGTCCTGTTTATCGGGCGCTCCCATGGGGGCGCCCGTTCTCATATCTGTATATTATATTGGCGTCTGCGCCTAGAAATCCCTTCACAATACGAAGCGATTAGGATAGTCTGCAGGACTGCGTGGAGGACGCCTCCCGCTACCCGATCGAGGATCTCTTGCGCCCCTTTAAATCCCTCATCCAGCCCCCGGCGGGAGCGCTCGCCCAATAGCGGAGGAACGATGGTCCTGAACGAAAACCAGAAGATGATCCGCGACATGACGCGCGATTTTGCGCGGTCCAGGCTTGCACCGATTGCCGCGGCGATCGACGAGTCCGGAGAGTTTCCCGAGGCCACGGTCAAGGAAATGGGAGAACTCGGTTTGTTGGGGCTGACCGTGCCGCCGGAGGATGGGGGCACGCACATGGATACCGTTTCGTACGCCCTGGTGGTTGAGGAGTTGGGCAAGGTGTGCGCCAGTCACGGACTGACCGTCTGTGCTCATAACAGTCTGGGCTGCTGGCCCATCTGGAAATACGGTACGCCTGAGCAAAAGGAACGCTGGCTCAAGCCGGCCTGTCAGGGTGAATTCCTGCTCTCGTTCGGCCTGACCGAGGCCGAGGCCGGCAGCGACGCGGGCGGCACCCAGACTACCGCCGTGCGTGACGGGGACGAGTGGGTTCTCAACGGCACCAAGCAATGGATCACCAATTCGCACTATGCCGGCGCCTTGATCATCACGGCCGTCACCAAGCCGGATGTTTCGCCGGGAGAGGGTATCTCCGCCTTCATCGTCCCCACCGACACGCCGGGTTTCACGGTGGAGAAGAAAGAGGACAAGCTGGGCATGCGCGCCTCCGACACGGCGCCTCTGGTACTGGACGACGTGCGCCTGCCCGCCGACGCTTTGCTGGGTGAGGAGGGCGCGGGGTTCCGCTACTTCCTGGAAACCCTCGACGGCGGTCGCATTTCCATCGCGGCGCTGGCGCTGGGTATCGCCGAGGGCGCGTTCGCCGTGGCGCGGGATTACGCCAAGACGCGCATCCAGTTCCGCAAGCCCATCGCCAAGCAACAGGCCGTGGGTTTTATGTTGGCGGACATGAGCACCCAGATCGACGCCGCCCGCCTGATGATCCATGAATCCTGCCGTCTCGAAGACGCCCACGAGCCCTTCGGCGATATGTCGGCCAAGGCTAAGCTCTTCGCCAGCGAGATGGCCATGAAGGTCACTTACGACGCCATTCAGATTCTGGGCGGGTACGGTTTCTGCCGCGAGTATCCGGTGGAGCGCATGTACCGCGACGCCAAGCTTTGCACGATCGGGGAGGGGACCAGCGAGATCCAGCGCATGGTCATCGCCCGCAACGTGCTGACCGATTAACGCCGAACCAGGACACGAAGCGAAAGGCCGTTCCATGAGTGAGAGAGTCGTCATCGTCGGAGCCGTACGCACGCCCATCGGCAAGTTTCAGGGCGGATTGAAGTCGGTCAAGGCCAGCCAGCTCGGAGCGTCCGCCATCAAGGGACTGCTTGAACGCACGGGGCTCGACCCGGCCAAGATCGACGAGGTCATCATGGGCAGCGTGGTCCAGGCGGGCCTCGGCCAGAACCCGGCGCGCCAGGCCGCCATCTTTGGGGGCATCCCCACCAGCGTCAGCGCCTATACGCTGAACAAGGTGTGCGGGTCGGGGCTGCGGACGGTCATGGCGGCGGCCCAGGCCATCAAGGCCGGCGACATCCAGTGCGCCGTAGCCGGCGGCATGGAGAACATGTCGCAGATTCCCTACGCCATGTTCGATGCCCGGGACGGTATGAGGCTCGGCCATCGCCAGGTTACCGACCTGATGGTCCACGACGGACTGTGGGACGTGTACAACGATTTCCACATGGGCATGACCGCCGAAAAAGTGGTCGAAAAATACGGCGTGACGCGTGAGCAGCAGGACACCTACGCCGCCGACAGCCAGAACAAGGCCGCGGCCGCCATCGAGGCCGGCAAGTTCAAGGCTGAGATCGTGCCGGTCGAAATTCCCCAACGCAAGGGCGACCCCGTGGTGATCGACACGGATGAGGGCCCGCGCGGCGGCACGACCGCCGAGGGTCTGGCCAGGCTGCGTCCCGCCTTCAAACGCGACGGCGGCACGGTCACACCCGGCAACGCTTCGACCCTCAACGACGGCGCGGCGGCGGTACTCGTGTGCAGCGAGTCCTTCGCCCGCGACAACGGCCTGACGGTCAAGGCCGTCATCGAGGCCTACGGCACAGGTGCGGTCGATCCGGAGTGGGTGATGATGGCGCCGGTCGGCGCGGTGAAGAACGTCTGGGCCAAGGCCGGCAAGACCAAGGACGACTACGGACTCTACGAGCTGAACGAGGCTTTTGCGGCCCAGGCGGTCGCGGTGACCGACCAGCTCGACCTGTCGCCCGACAAGGTGAACGTGAACGGAGGGGCCATCGCCCTTGGGCATCCCATAGGGGCCTCGGGGACGCGATGCCTCGTCACGTTGATCCACGCCATGGAGGACCGAGGTGTATCCGACGGTCTGGTGGCCCTGTGCCTCGGCGGTGGTGATGCAGTAGCCATGGCGATCAGCCGGCCGTAAGTAAGTCAGTAAGTAGTGTTGCAATAGACAGATAAGTAAATGAACGGAGAAGGCACATGAAGGTAGCTGTAGTCGGCGGCGGAACCATGGGCAACGGTATCGTCCACGTCTGCGCCCAGTGCGGACACGATGTGACCCTGATCGATTTGAGCGCCGCGGTCCTCGAAAAGGCCCTGGCGACCATCGACAAGAACCTGGGCCGCATGGTCAAGAAGGAGAAGATCACCGAGGACGACAAGGCCGCCGTCCTGGGCCGTATCTCCACAGCCGAATCCCTGGACGCCGCGGCGGACGCAGACCTGGCCATCGAGGCCGTTTTCGAGAATTTCGAGGTCAAGAAGGCCATCTTCGAAAAGCTGGACGCGGTCTGCGGACCCGACACCATCCTTGCCTCGAATACCTCGAGTATTTCCATCACCAAGATCGCGGCCTGCACGAAGCGGCCGGAGAAGTGCATCGGCATGCACTTCATGAATCCGGTGCCCATCATGAAGCTGGTGGAAGTGATTACCGGCCAGGCCACCGACCCCGCCGTGCTGGCGCAGATCATGGAGATCAGCAAGGGCCTGGGCAAGGTGCCGGTGGCGGTCGAGGATTATCCCGGCTTTATCGCCAACCGTGTCCTGATGCCCATGATCAACGAGGCCGTCTACTGTCTCATGGAGGGCGTGGCGGACAAGGACGCCATCGACACGGTCATGAAGCTGGGCATGGCCCATCCCATGGGACCGCTGACCCTGGCCGACTTCATCGGCCTCGACATCTGCCTGGATATCATGGAGGTCCTGTACGAGGGCTTCGGCGACAGCAAGTACCGCCCCTGTCCGTTACTGCGACGCATGGTCGACGCCGGCCATCTCGGACGCAAGAGCGGCAAGGGATTCTACGACTACAGCTGACGGAGGACGGACTTGGATTTCCAATTGACCGAACAGCAGCGCATGATCCGCGACGCGGCCCGTGACTTCGCCCAGAAGGAGCTGGCGCCCCATGCCGCCGAATGGGATCGCAACGAAACGTTCCCCGCCGAGGCCGTCAAGAAGCTTGGCGAACTCGGCTTCATGGGCATGAACGTGCCGGAACAGTACGGCGGCGCCGGCCTCGACATGGTTTGTTACGTGCTGGCCATGGAGGAGATCTCGGCGGCCTGCGCCTCGACGGGCGTGATCATGTCGGTGAACAATTCCCTGGTCTGCTGGCCGCTGGAGACCTACGGGACCGAGGAGCAGAAGCAGAAGTTCCTGGCTCCGCTGGCCCGGGGCGAAAAGCTGGGGGCCTATTGTCTCAGCGAGCCCGACGCCGGCACCGACGCGGCCAATCAGCAGACACGTGCCAAGCGTGACGGAGACGAATGGGTGCTCAACGGGATGAAGAACTTCATCACCAACGGCGCCAATGCGGACACGCTCATCGTCTTCGCTCAGACCGATCCCGAGTTGCGTCATAAGGGTATCCTCGCCTTCATCGTGGAAACCGATCGTGAAGGGTTCGAGGTCATCGGCAAGGAAAAGAAGCTGGGTATCCGGGCCTCGGATACCGCCCAGCTGGCGCTCGACAACGTGCGTATCCCCGCCGACCAGCAGCTCGGCCCCGACGGCGCCGGTTTCAAGGTGGCCATGTCCACCCTCGATGGCGGTCGCATCGGTATCGCCTCGCAGGCGTTGGGGATCGCCAAGGCGGCCCTCGAATCGTCGATCGAATACGCCAAGCAGCGCGAGCAGTTCGGCCGGCCCATCGCCAAATTTCAGGCCATCCAGTGGAAGATCGCCGACATGGCGACCCGCTACGAGGCGGCCAGGCTGCTGACGCTGCGCGCGGCCAACCTCAAGGACCAGGGCGTACGCTATTCCGAGGAATCGGCCATGGCCAAGCTCTTCGCCAGCGAGGCGTCCAACTGGATCGCCAACGAGGCAGTGCAGGTTTTCGGCGGCAACGGCTACAGCAAGGAATTCCCCGTGGAGCGCAACTTCCGCGACGCGCGGATCACGTCGATCTACGAGGGAACGAGTGAAGCGCAGCGGATGGTGATCAGTGGCCATCGGCTGCGGTAACAGGGCTTGAGACTTGTCGGACGCCGGGCGCTCACGTGCCCGGCGTCGTGGTGAAGGGACGACGATGGACTTCGATCTGAACGAACAACAGACAATGTTCCGCGACATGGTGCGCGATTTCGCCACCCAGGAAATCGCGCCCATCGCGGAGAAGATGGATCACGACAACGCCATGCCAGACGACCTGGTCGAGAAGATGAAGGCCAACGGCTTCTTTGGTCTCACCTTTCCCGAGCAGTACGGCGGACTCGGCGTTGATACCATAACCTACGGCCTGGTCGTCGAAGAGATCTCGGCCGCTAGCGCGGGCGTGGCGGTTATGATCTGCGTCCACAACAGCGTGGGCAGTTATCCCCTGGCCATGTTCGGCAACGAGGAGATCAAGGCGGAGATCCTGCCGCGCATGGCCGCCGGCGAGATCGCGGCCTTCTGCGTGACCGAACCCAACGCGGGCAGCGACGCCGTGGCGCTCTCGACCACCGCCAGGCGCGACGGTGACGACTATGTCCTCGACGGGTCGAAGATCTTCGTCACCAACGGCGCCCGCGCCCGCTTCTTCGTCGTGCTGGCCCGGACACCCGGCTCCACGGGCTACGACGCCATGCACGCCTTCCTGATCGACCGCGACACGCCCGGCCTGGGCATCGGCAAGAAGGAAGACAAGATGGGTCTGCGCGCCAGCGACACCGTGGTGGTCGATCTGGACGAGGTCCGCATTCCCATCTCGCGATTGCTGGGGCAGGAGGGGGACGGATTCAAGATCGCCATGAAGGCCCTCGACGGCGGCCGGATCGGCATCGCCTTCCAGGCTCTGGGCATCGGTCGCGCCTGTCTCGAGGCGGCGGTTCGATACGCCGGACAACGAGAGGCCTTTGGCAAGCGTTTATGGAATCTCGATGTGATCCGACAGAAGATCGCCGACATGGCCACGCGCCTTCACGGGGCACGCCTGACCACCCTGCACGCCGCATCGCTCAAGGATGCCGGCGTCCCGTTCTCCAAGGAGGCGGCCATGGCCAAGCTGCTGGCG
>DAOVZQ010000319.1 GCA_030635025.1 bacterium | reverse complement strand
TCGGGCAGCCGCCTGGAACGCCTGATCCGACGAGTCCTGGGCGTGGAAAGCCCCATACTCGAGCACGACCTTCAAGCCATGCACCGGATAGCCTACGAACGCCCCCTTGTAGAGCATACTCCGGAAACCCTTTTCCACGGCCGGAATGAACTCGGTAGGGATCTTGCCGCCCACCACCCGACTGTCGAAGAGAAACTCCCCGTCGTCGTTGGGCTCTATGAACCCCTTGATACGGGCATACTGGCCCGAACCGCCGGTCTGCTTCTTGTGGGTATAGTCGAAGACGACACGCGTGGTGACGCACTCCCTGTACGACACCTTCGGGGGACCCACTTCCACCTCGGCGCCGTATTCGCGGCGGATGCGCTCCAGATAGACCTCGAGATGCAACTCGCCCATACCCATGATCAAGGTGTCGCCCGTCTCCTCATCCTTGCGGGTGCGGAAGGTCGGATCCTCCTTGGTAAATCGGCCGAGGGCCTTGGCCATGTTGGCCTGGGACTTGTTGTCGACCGGTACGACAGCCAGCGAGACCACGGGCTCGGGTACGTACATGGACGTCATCGAAACCTGATCGCCACCGGAGAACGTGTCGCCGCTCGCACAGTCGACACCAAAGAGCGCCACGATATCGCCGGCTTGTGCCTTCTCGATATCCTGCATCTCGTTGGCGTGCATCTGCACCAGCCGACCCACCTTGACCCGTTTGCCTGAACGGGTGTTGTGCAGGGTGTCGCCCTTGGTGAGCGTCCCCTGATAGACACGGATGTAGGTGAGCTGACCATAGGTTCCGTCTTCGAGCTTGAAGGCCAGTGCGAGCATCGACTCCTCATTGGAGACCCGGATCTTAATCGTGTCCTCGGTGCCATCCTTGGCGACCCTACGCGCCTCGTTCTCCACTTCGGTGGGATCGGGCAGGTAGCGGATCACGGCATCGAGCAAAAGTTGGATACCCTTGTTCTTGTAGGCGCTGCCCATGAAGACCGGCGTCAGTTCACGCGAGATGGTGCCGCGACGAACGGCGTCGTGGATCTGATCCTCGGTGGCCTCGCCGTCGAGGGCGGCTTCCATCAACTCGTCGCTGAACATGCTCGCGGCGTCGATCAGGATTTCGCGGCGCGCTTCGGCCTCGGGCAGGAACCGCTCCGGGATCTCACTCCAGATGATTTCATCACCCATATCCCCTTCGAAGCGACAGGCCTTCATCTTCACCAGATCGATGATGCCCTCGTGTTCCTGTTCGAGCCCCAGGGGGATTTGCATCATCACGGCGTTGTGGCGCAGCTTTTCGCGCAAATGGTCGGTGACGCGACGGGGATTGGCACCTGAACGGTCGCACTTGTTGACGAAGGCCAGCCGGGGCACCTTGTAGCGCTTCATCTGACGATCGACGGTCATCGACTGCGACTGGACGCCGGCCACGGCGCAGAGCACCAGCACGGCCCCGTCCAACACGCGCAGGGCGCGCTCCACCTCGATGGTGAAGTCGACGTGTCCCGGCGTGTCGATGACGTTGATGGAGTACCCGTCCCATTCGCAATGGGTGGCCGCCGAGGCGATGGTAATGCCCCGCTCGCGTTCCAGTTCCATGGAATCCATTGTGGCGCCGACACCATCCTTGCCGCGCACCTCGTGCATGGCATGGATGCGTCCCGTGTAGTACAGGAAACGCTCCGTCAGCGTGGTTTTGCCCGAATCGATGTGGGCGCTGATTCCGATATTTCTCAACTTGGCGATATCTCTGGCCATGGCTCGCTCCGGGCGTCGTTTCGCCCCGTGGGGTACGGCGGCATCGGGCGCAACCTGGCCCGACGCTCAATGAAGACGCCCACCGTGGATCGGTGGGCGCCGCGCGGAATATACGCCGAAAGCGGAGTTTTGCAAACCTATTCGTCGATTTTTAAGATCCGTCCGGAATGATGCTCAATTCACGGCCCGCCGCGGAGAAGGCCTCCAGACATCGCTCGATCATCGCCGGCGTGTGGGCCGCGGATATCTGCAGTCGGATGCGGGCCTGTCCCCGCGGTACCACCGGATAGGAGAATCCGATGGCGTAGACGCCCCTCGCGAAGAGGGATTCGCTCAATCGGGCGGCCAGGGATGCGTCGTCGTCGAAGCGGCGAAGGTGTACAGGAATGATGGGGTGTTCCCCCCGTGACACGTCGAATCCCAAGTCACGCAGACCGGCGCGCATGTGCTTCTGGTTCTCCTCCAGCCGACGCAAAGGCCCGGTGTCTTCGCGCAGTATGCGCAGCACTTCGAGACTCGCTCCGCAGATCGCCGGCGGCAGGGTGTTGGAAAAAAGGTACGGCCGACTCTTCTGACGCAGCCAATCGATGACCGGCGCCGGCCCGGCGGTGCAACCGCCCATGGCGCCGCCGAGAGCCTTGCCCAGGGTCGTGGTGATCAGGTCCACGCGACCGTGTACGCCACAACGTTCCGGAGTCCCGCGCCCCGTTTCACCGATCACACCTGTGGCGTGACTGTCGTCGACCATGATCACGGCATCGTGCTCATCGGCCAAGTCTCGTATTTGGTCCAGCGGAGCGATGTCTCCGTCCATGGAAAAGACGCCGTCGGTGACGATCAGACGCAGTCGCGCGTCGCGACTCTCGCGCAGGACGTCGGCCAGATGGGTCATGTCGCCGTGATCGTAGACAAGACGGCGGGCTTTGCACAACCGCACCCCGTCTATGATCGAGGCGTGGTTGAAACGGTCGGAAATCACGGCGCAGTCGGCGTCGAGCAGGGGTTCGAAGAGGCCCCCGTTCGCGTCGAAACACGCGGCGTAAAGAATGGCGTCCTCACAGCCCAGGAAATCGGCCAGATCGGCCTCGAGCTGCTTATGCAACTCCGTCGTGCCGCAGATGAACCGCACCGACGAAAGACCGTATCCCCAGCGATCCAGGGCTTGGCGGCCCGCCGCGACCACGCGCGGGTCAGATGCCAGACCGAGATAGTTGTTGGCGCAGAAATTGAGAATGCGACGACCGTCCGCCTGCACCTCGGGCCCCTGGGGGCCGTTGAGCACACGCTCGGTCTTGTAGAGGTTCGCCGCGCGCAGGGCGTCGAGCTCACCTTTGATATGCTGGATCAATCCTTCGTGCATGACGCTCCGGCTTTCCGTCTCGGGGGACCGTTCTTCGCCGGGAATTAGGTCCATGAAACCGGCCATGTCCAGGAAGAATCCTGCTGACGAAAACGCCCCCGAATCCACAGGGATCCGGGGGCGTTCAAACCTGTGTCGTCAAGCGACTAGGCGTAGTAGCGCTTCATCTCGTCCAACGACTTGACGGGCACCTTGTTGCCCCAGCCGGCCTGGCCGAAGGCGATCATGCGCGCCTTGACGACCTCGGCCATGGCGACTCGCGCCGGCTTCAGATAGTCGCGCGGGTCGAACTTGCCGGGACTCTCGGCCATAACCTTGCGGATGGCGCCGGTGATGGCCAGGCGGTTGTCCGTATCCACGTTGACCTTGCGCACGCCGTGCTGGATACCCTTCTGGATCGCCTCGACCGGCACGCCGTATGTCTTGGGCATCTCGCCGCCGTACTGGTTGATGATGTCGATGAGTTCGGTGGGAACCGAGCTGCTGCCGTGCATGACCAGGTGTGTGTTGGGCAGACGGCGATGGATCTCCTCGATGAGGTCGATCTTCAGGACATCGTCACCGGGTTTCGTGGTGAACTTGTAGGCGCCGTGGCTGGTGCCGATGGCCACCGCGAGCGCATCGCAGCCCGTGTCGGTCACGAACCGCTCGGCCTCTTCGGGATCGGTCAGGTGGGCCAGGGCCTCGTCACCGGTCAGGCCGGCTCCGTGCCCGTCCTCGATACCGCCCAGGCAGCCGATCTCTGCCTCGACGGTCACACCGAGAGCATGGGCCTTATCAACGACCTTCTTGGTCACATCGACGTTGTACTCGTAACTCGACGGGGTCTTGCCGTCGTCCTGCAGCGAGCCGTCCATCATGACCGAGGTGAAGCCCTGGTCGATGGCGGAGAAACAGGTCTCCGGGCTGTTGCCGTGATCCTGGTGCATGGCGATGGGGATCTGCGGGTTCAGTTCGGCTGCAGCCAGCATCAGGCAGGTACGATCATCAAAGCAGCAGGCGCCTTCGTCAGACTCACAGGCATCGTCAATGGTGTTGCCATTGTTGTCGCCCAGGCAAACGGT